>CAXBKT010000160.1:0-8246 GCA_963976155.1 uncultured Kordiimonadaceae bacterium
CAGACAAGTACGAGGCTTGCCGCGCCAACTGCAATGTAAAATGGTGCAGCTTCATTTGCGATGAAGACCGTGCCAGCTGCTACAGGCCCTGCAATACGCCCCAATGCAGAAAACCCATTTGAAATACCAAGTGCAGTCCCTTGCTGATTTTTGCAGGTTCGGCGGGATACTAAGCTGTTTAGGGCCGGGAACGCGAGTGTTAGCCCGCCCATAATCAGTGGGAAGCCAATAACCGCTGTTGTCGTTGTTGGCTCGCAGCATACCAAAATAAGACAACCCAAAATATGAACTGTAACGCCAATCATTAGGGCGCGGATTTCTCCTACAGATTTGAAGAGAGGTCCGACAGCGAACATTTGAAGAAAGAAGACACAAACGCCAGCCATCATCATTAAATAGCCAACCATTTCAGCGTCCCACCCGAGCATGGTGTTGGCCCAAAAGGGCGCTATTGAGAAACTGATACTTTGTCCGATGGCGGTGATAATGAACATAGCAAATAGTAGGATTTGGCCGGGTTGACGGACAACTGTAGTCCAGTGAGGCAAGGGGCCATTCTCGCGGGACCCATGTTTGCCGGGGCTTGTCTCAGGCACAAAAACAGCGGTCAAAATCATTGCTGTAAAAGACAGAGCTGCGGCGGTGAGGCCGGCATAAAGAATGTTGACGTCACCGTTTGCATCTACTGAGCTTAAAACACCACCAATGCCCGGTCCAAAAGCAAAGCCTAGGCCGAAGGCTGCGCCAATTTTTGCCATAGCTTTGCCTCTGTTGGCCTCGTCCGAGACATCCGCCATTGCGGCCATGACGATACCAATGTTTCCGGCGGTAGCGCCGGACATCGCGCGGGCAATGAAGAGCATGAGCAACGATTCAGCAAAACCAAGTGCAACATAGGCAATAGTCGCGCCGAAGAAGGTGAAAGCAAGCGCAGGGCGCCGCCCTATTTTGTCTGAAAGGCGGCCCCAAACGGGCCCCATAATGAAGGCGGTAAGAGAATAAATTGATATGAGTGCAGTTCCCATTAACGGGTCACCGCCGTATTTCATTGTTAGAAAGGGTAAGATTGGAACAATGATTCCAAATCCTAGCAAGTCAATAAAAACTGCAAACAGAATGACTGGCATTTAAAGTGGTCCGATCCTCGCTTGGCCCATTTTAGGGCTCTGTGTTTTGGAGGCGGCCATTTAGCCCGAGAGCTGGTCGACTTTCTCCTTTAATTCGGCAAGCTGTTCCTTCAGTGCGGTGATTTCATCATCCCCAGATGATGTGTCGCCCTCTTTGGTCTGTTGCTCAGGGCCTTCTTTTTTAGAGGCTTGTTTTCCTGCGCGCGCAAACGCCTGCATAGTCTGATCGAAGAATGCCATATTTTGCCGTGTCATTTCTTCAAACATCGGCATAAATTTTCCGTGATCAATGTCTCCGAAAGCTTCCCGGATTTGTTCTTGGTGTTTGTTGAGGACTTCCATCGTACCTTGAAGGTAAGAAGGAACCATGGCTTGCATGCTATCGCCGTAAAAGCGGATCAGGTGCCGTAAGAAGGTAATCGACAACATGTTGTCGTCTTTTGTTTCGCGTTCGAAGATGATTTGTGTGAGGACAGCTCGTGTTAAATCCTCAGAGGTTTTTGCATCCAACACAATAAAATCGTCGCCACCTCTGATCATTGCGGCTAAATGGTCAAGTGTAACATAGCTAGAGGTTTCGGTATTATATAGCCGCCGGTTCGCGTACTTTTTGATGGTAACCGGCTCACCAGGAGCCCGTTTTTTCCGCGCCATGATATGTCCCTTTGTTACGCTTGTATGCGACAATACGATGATGGTGCCGCATGTTTGAAAGGTGGTTTTTTTCGTTTCTGACCTTTCGCGGAGAATTAAATGGCATTTGGTGCGCTGCCGCAAGAATTATTGTGCGCCTGCACAAAAGAAAGTGCTTTTGCATAGTCTTGTGCAGGTTATACTGCTCAAATGAATATAGCTTCCGATCAAAAGGCACAGGATTTTCCTGAACATACAGAAATTGAAACGCTAGCTGAAGCTTTTCTGAACCTGTGGCAAGATAACATTCAGCTTTGCTCAAAAGAGCATGATTTATTCACACTCCATAGTCTTATTGAGGCAATTAAAAGCAGTGAAAAATCAGGAAGCTCTCCGGATGAGCGGTGATGTAATCAAGGGACCCCGGCCTATTTCCCTCCATTTCGCAAATAGTCAGAAAATATGGGATCAGGCTGCTGAAGCCGGTGTGAAAGCGTTAGGGCTGAATATTTGGCATGAGACTTTAGAGGAGAAGGTCGAGGAAATTAGAAGGGCACTTAATACCGTGGAAGCAAAGAGTGCGTTTTCGGAGGCAGTGCAGCGTAAAGCGAAGGAACGCAAAGAGGCCTTCATTGCAGGGGTCAATACATATATTAGCCGTCCGTATTCACGCCCGGAAAGTCAGTCAATTATTTCGAAAAAAATTGGTTGTGTAACACTTCATGATTACGGCGGAGATGGCGCACCTATTCTACTGGTGCCGAGCCTTGTAAATCCTTACTATATTTTGGATCTCATGCCCGGTAGAAGTTTTGCGATGTTTCTGAAGGAGCAAGGGTATAGGCCCTTTCTCTTGGATTGGGGAACCCCGGGCGAAACAGAGACAGCTTATGGTTTGAGCGTATATGTGGAGCAACGTCTCGAGCCTATACTTGAGCATGTGACGGCGTTTGCTGGGCACGCTATTCCTGTAATTGGGTATTGTATGGGGGGAACCCTATGCACAGCGCTTGCAGCGCGTAATCCCTTGCTCATTTCCAAACTGGTTTTGTTAGCGGCACCTTGGGACTTTGGTACAGCGAAGCCTTTGGCTGGGCGTCAAAATACGATTGAAATGTTGGCACTCATTCAAAGGCTGCCAGCAGGATCAGATGTTGGTGTTGATCTACTTCAAACATTTTTTACCAACGTTGACCCGACACTTTCTGACCGAAAGTTTCGGGCCTATAATGAGGGTAAATATCAAGGTAAAGAAGCTGACTTTTTTTCCGCGATGGAAATTTGGGCAAACAATGGGCCTTCTCTTGCTAGAGCTGCAGCTGTTGACTGTTTACGCGATTGGTACCGAGACAATAAAACATATCTGGGTATTTGGAAGGTGGGTGGTCAGCCTATCCGGCCCGAAAATATAACATGTCCAGTCTTGGTTGCTGCGCCGAAAGGCGATAGATTAGTGCCACAAGAAAGTGCTTTTGCTTTTTTGGTCGATCTACCAAATGGGGTAAAGCAAGAGCCGCCGTCTGGGCATATTGGTATGGTGGTTGGTAACCGTGCAAAAGCTGGGCTCTGGGAGCCGGTAACCGAGTGGCTTAAGGGATAAATCTATGCGGCCAGATGTGCTAAGTATACACCGGTTTTACGAAAGTCCTTTGGGCATGAAAGCCGCTGGTGTGATCGGGGAACGCTTGCTTGGTTTTTTACCTCCCGCCTCCGGGATAACCACGGTTGGATTGGGGTATGCCTCACCGTTTTTGGATATGTATGAGGCAGATGAAAACCGGCAAGCCAGTTGCCACACGGTTTCTTTTATGCCTGACCGTCAAGGCGTCTGTCATTGGCCGAATATGACGAACAGTAAAAGCTGCCTTGTTGACCTCTACCACTTACCGCTTGCAGATTCTGCAGTTGATCGTTTGATTTTAGTGCATGCCCTAGAGCATGCGCACAAGCCTACGCACTTGTTACGAGAAATTTGGCGGGTTTTAGCGCCTGGTGGACAGGTCGTTGTAGTGGTTCCCAATAGGCTGCGTACATGGTCAGCAGCGGAAGCCACGCCTTTTGGACATGGTAAGCCTTATTCTAAACGCCAGCTCTTTGAGTTGATGGCAGATCAGATGTTATCACCTGATGAGTGGTGTACAGTTTTGATGATGCCGCCTTTTCAGTGGCGTGGAGCGCCGCGCTTGATGATGGTGGGTGAGCGCATCATTCGGGTACTTGGTAAAAACCTTGGGGGGGCTTTGATGGTATGTGCGCGCAAGCAGGTTTATGGTACGCTGCCTAAACATATGTCCAAAGCTAAGTCAGTTCCGGTTTTAATACAAAGTTCGTAAGCCCAAGTGACTTGATCACGAAAACCATATACTAGGTTCACGGCGGCTTAACCTTTTTTTATTTATGCTTTGTCTAATGCACGCTGTGTCCTATATCTTTATTGCGCATAATGCGATTTTTTAGTTATAAAATTACCAAGCTGTAGACGGGAGATGATAAAATGAGTGATGCACCAGAAAAACCATCCATGGGTGAAGATCATGAAATGGCAATTCGCCAGGTGGCGAATGCCCTACACCGCCTAAATGATGCTGTAATTTCTGCAGTTAATAAGGGAGTTACTGTGGAATTAATGCGCGCATCCCGCTATCATAATGAGGCAGGTGGCTGGGGTGATATGCTTGTGCCAATTATCCATAAGCAGGATAAATAGTTTAACAATTTGGGGGTCTGATGTTGAAACTGGTAACACCAAAGCTTGCGACGGCTGATGTCTGTGATGCTATTGGCAGTGATGCTGTGGTTTTGCCGGTGGACTTCGACAACTTTGGCGGGCGCATGGACTTTGCCGGCCCCGCCGCTACCCTTCGAACTCTGGACGACAACAGTAAAGTAAAAGAGCTGCTTTCTGGACGCGGTGAAGGTCGTGTACTTGTGGCTGACGGAGGCGGGAGTGAACGTACAGCCCTTATGGGTGGCAATCTTGCGGTAATGGCGGCCAAAAATGGTTGGGCCGGAGTTATTGTTTATGGCCGTGTGCGGGATAGACATGAACTAACAATGGAAGATATTGGTATTAAGGCGCTCGGGACTTGTCCGCGTAAAACCGAATTACTCAATCGGGGCGAAATAGACTGCGAAATAGCGATTGGCGGCGTCACAATTCATCCTGGCGATTGGATTATTGCGGATGCAGACGGTATTGTTGTAACGCGTGAGTTACCTTCACTGGAAGATGGTAGTTAAAGGCTGGCTTATCTAAAAAGTGATAGCCTAATGGAACATGACGGGTTCGTGAGGGTTAAATTCGGCGCTTATTTTTCCAGTAGGAATAATGCCTGATCAGCATGCCAGTTCGCGCGGCTCCGGCCCATATTAAGGCGGGTACCATCATGTTTGTGGGGAACAAATTCTTTCACTGAAATATTTTCTTCAGCGACCATATCGAATAGGTCATGGATCGTACAAAAGTGAATATTGTCGGTATTATACCATGTTTTATCGAGTGCTTTGGTAACCGGCATCCGGCCTTTTGTTAGGAGGTCAAAACGCACGCGCCATTGCCCAAAGTTAGGGATGGTAACAACGGCTTTTTTACCAATACGCAGCAAATTAACGAGCACGTCTTTCGGGCGGTGCATTGCCTGTAGGGCTTTTGAAAGCACTACATAGTCGAAGCTGTTATCTGGATATTCATTGAGGTCATTGTCAGCGTCGCCCTGAATCACAAACAGGCCTTTTGCGACACTAGCATTCACGCCTTTCTGAGAAAGTTCAATGCCGCGGCCATCCACTCGTTTTTCATTCACAAGATACGACAGCAGGGAACCATCATCACAGCCCACATCCAAAACCCGACTTCCAGGATCAATCATATCTGCGATAAGCTTTAAGTCAGGCCTTAGAGACTGTGTCATGCTGTAAGCCCTCTTGTTTTTGCTGCTGCTGAGATGAAACCCTCAAGCATTTGGTCCATTTCTGGTTCTTCAAGGAGGAAAGCATCATGCCCGTGCGGGGAGGTGATATCTGCGAAACTAACTGGTACACCGGCAGCATTCATCGCATGGACCACGCGTTTGTTTTCTTCGGTTGGGTAAAGCCAGTCAGATGAAAAGCTGATAACGCAGCAACGCACGTGGGCGGCGCCTTTGAAGGCATCAGCTAGAAGACCATCATGGCGGCCAGCGATATCTAGGTAATCCATGGCACGGGTAATATACAGGTAGCTGTTGGCATCAAAGCGATCAACAAATGTAGACCCTTGATAGCGCAAATAGCTTTCTACTTGAAAATCAGCATCAAATCCGAAGGTGACACTGTCGCGGGACTGAAGGTTACGGCCAAATTTTTTGGTTAGTGCGTCCTCTGATAAATACGTGATGTGCGCAGTCATGCGAGCAACCGCAAGGCCTTTATCAGGTTTGGTATCTTGCTCATAGTAACGCCCTTCATGCCAACTTGGGTCAGCCATAACAGCTTGTCGGCCAACTTCATGAAAGGCAATGTTTTGTGCGGTGTGGCGTGCAGCAGAAGCAAGAATGATCGCACTATGTAAGCGCTCAGGGAAGGTCGTTAGCCACTCAAGTGTTTGCATACCGCCCATGGAACCGCCAATAACAGCAAATAAATTTTCAATGCCGAGGTGGTCAAAAAGCGCGGCTTGAACTCGGACCATATCGCGTATGGTAATAACCGGGAAATCCAAACCCCAAGGTGTGCCTGTTGCGGGGTTCACCTCCCACGGGCCGGTGGTGCCAAGGCATCCTCCAAGCACATTACTGCACACCACAAAATATTTATCGGTGTCGATAAGTTTGCCGGGACCGACGAGGCGTTCCCACCAACCGGGTTTTCCTGTGATGGGGTGTTCGCTCGCTACATATTGTTCGCCGGTTAAGGCGTGGCATATTAAAACTGCATTATTGCGCTCTGCATTGAGCGCACCATAAGTCATATAGCCAACATTCACCGGACTAAGGCTCGCGCCGCTATCCAGTGCAAGTGCACTCTCCCTAAAAAGAGTTGCTGTATGTCCTTCGCGTGCGCTCACGTATTACTCCTGAACAGCTGACTTACTGACTTCTCATAAGGAGGGAGGCAGTGATTTGCGCACAGAAAAGCCGTATGACTACATAATGTCAACGGCCTTGTCCCTGTGGGGTAAAGTTTCCTTTGCCTTTGCGCCGCTTGCGGTCTAGTTCTTAGCGCTCTGTGAACTGTGTATTTTACGAGGAGAGGCCAATGGCTGCCCCAAAAACCGCATCAAGTGTCGCGCCAAAAGCGCATGACTGGATTATGGATATGGCACCTTATGTGCCGGGCAAATCAAACGTCGAAGGTGTGGCGGAGCCGGTTAAGCTATCTTCGAACGAATCTATCTATGGCCCTAGTCCGCATGCGGTCGAGGCTTTTGGTACAGTTGCTGAAAAATTAATGCGTTATCCTGATCCAAACTCCGTTGAGTTACGAGCAGCAATCGCTGATGTGCATGGTCTCGACGCTGAGAAAATTATTTGTGGTACAGGGTCGGACGAGTTATTGACGCTTCTTATTCACACTTATGCTGGGCCGGGTGATGAGATTATCTATAGTCAGTATGGTTTCATGGTCTATCCCGTGCAGGCAAACGCCGTAGGCGCAACGGGTGTCGTGGTGCCCAATAAAGATTGGGCTGCAGACGTCGACGGCATTTTGGAAGCCGTAACCGAAGACACCAAGATCGTATTTGTTGATAACCCTAACAATCCCACAGGCGCTTATGTGTGCTGGGAAGAAATTGAGCGGCTGCATGCCAATTTGCCTGAAGAGGTGCTTTTGGTGCTTGATGGTGCTTATGCAGAATGTGTAACGGCTGAGGATTATAAGGTGGGCGAAAGCCTCGTGGAAAAATACGAGAATGTGGTGGTGACGCGCACCTTTTCAAAAATGTATGCGCTTGCAGGTCTCCGTGTTGGGTGGGCGTATGCACCGCCTGCAATTATTGATGTGCTTAACCGTGTTCGTATGCCTTTTAATGTTTGTATTTCAGGTCAACCAGCCGCCCTTGCAGCGGTGAAGGATCAAGAACATTTGAAGGCAGCTGTTGCTTTCACGGCGGAGTGGCGCGACCGGTTAACAGCAGGCTTTAATGCGCTTGGTCTTGATGTCGTTGATAGCCAGACCAATTTCTTGCTGGTTGGGTTTTCTGCAGGGAATAAATGTGCTCAAGCTTGTAATGAATATTTGATGGAGAGGGGTTATTTGGTTCGGGCGCTTCCTGTATTACCTGATCATTTGCGGATATCGATTGGCACAGCAGAACAAAATCAAGAGCTATTAAAGCTGATAACAGAGTTTTTGGGGGCGTAAGTAATGTCGGAAAAAACGAGGAGTTTTGAACGCATCGCAATTGTCGGCGCAGGGCTAATTGGATCGTCTGTTGCACGTGCAATCACGCGGGGTGGTCTTGCCGATGAACTCGTGCTTGTTGACTGTGATGAAGAAATCCTGTCT
>CAXBKT010000161.1:0-8195 GCA_963976155.1 uncultured Kordiimonadaceae bacterium
CTACTATTTATAAGAGGATGGCTAATGGCACCTTCCCCAAGCCTCTAAGTATTACAGGAACCACCCGTAAGGCTTGGAGAGAAAGCACTATTGAAACTTGGATTGACGATAATACAAAAGAGGCTGCTTAAATGCCCCTAGCAAAAACATTTAGGTGTAAATTTAGGTGTAAATGGAAATTAGCCAGACAACAAAAAAGCCCAAGCAATTGATATGCTTGAGCTTTTTGTACTATCCTGAGGAGGGATAGTTGGTGCGGACGAGAAGACTCGAACTTCCACGGGAACTTAATCCCACAGCGACCTCAACGCTGCGCGTCTACCAATTCCGCCACGTCCGCGAGATCGGGCGCTTAACTATCAGGTAAGCTTACCCCCTGCAAGGGAAAAATATTACATTTTTTAAAGGGCGCTAGATTAAAGGATTTCTTAGCAACTAAATTTGAAGTTCACTCATCATTCTAGTGATGGAAACACCAATTTTTTCGCCGACAATCATTATCTCACCGCGTGCCACTAGCTCACCGTTTGCATAAACCCAGCATTCGTCTTCATGCTTGGCGTCAAGATCAATAACCGCACCACGGCCCATTTTCAGGAGCTGACGGATCGGCATCTGCGTGCGACCAAGCACAACAGTTATTTCAACGGAGACGCGGTTAACAGCTTGAAAATTCATTTCATTCCTAACAGCAACACAGTAGCACCCACATAAATTCTCATGAAGGCAGTTACTATTTTATTAACCTAAATCATAGACAGACATCAAGGACGATGCATATCTAGAACCAGATAAAGAGTATTTTTTATTCTAGCACCCATACCTGTAAGGAAGATTAAGGTGAATAAATATATTATATTGCTGCGCGGCATTAACGTTGGCGGCACAAATAAAGTAGCGATGAAAGACCTTACATCCGCCCTTTTGCAAGCGGGATACGCTGAAGTTAAGACCTACATCCAATCAGGGAATTTAGTGTTAACTGCGGGCAACACAGATAAGCAGCAGGTTGCCACGTCAATCGCTGAGCTGATCGCACAGCATTTTGGTTTCAAGCCGCAAGTACTTGTGCTGTCGCAGGCTGAGTATAGTGCGGCTCTAACTGCAAACCCCTACAAGGAAGCGGAAGCTACGCCCTCAGCCTTGCATTTATATTTTCTGGACACCAAACCAGCCAACCCGGACTTGGACAAGCTCGCCAAATTAAAGGCTGATACTGAGCGATACCAATTGAATGAACAGGTCTTCTATTTGCACGCGCCAGACGGCATCGGCAGGTCTAAGCTTGCAGCAACTGCTGAAAAAGCGCTCGGGGTACCCGCGACAGGCCGAAACTGGCGCTCTGCCATCAAAATTTTAGAGCTAGCACAGCAAGATTAACGGGCTTGATGTGAATGTGCTAAAACTCTATATGGACGCTATAGTTTTTTGGCAGGTAGATGTGTAATGACAAATGACAGTAATCAAACTCTTGAATGGCGGATCAGTGACGAACTGATCAATTACCCAGATGCCCTTTCAGAAATGGAAGCCCGCGTAAAAGCTATTCGTGCTGGCGAAGCATCTGAACTTGTTTGGCTACTTGAGCATCCGCCTCTCTATACCGCAGGTACAAGCGCTGATTCTTCTGACCTTGTCGACCCTGATCGTTTCCCCGTTTATGACGCTGGCCGTGGCGGTCAATATACCTATCACGGGCCGGGGCAGCGTGTTGTTTACTTCCTGCTGGACTTAAAAAAACGCGGTAAAGACGTGCGTAAATTCATTTACGGCTTAGAAGAAGTTATGATCCAGTCGCTCTCAAAGTTTGGCGTAACAGCGGAACGCCGGGACGGCCGTGTCGGTGTTTGGGTGGAGCGCGGCAATGGCAAAGAAGACAAAATCGGGGCCATTGGCGTCAGGATCAGGCAGTGGGTAACCTATCATGGCATTGCATTGAACGTAGAACCTGACCTTAGCCACTTCGAAGGCATTGTCCCTTGCGGGATAACGGAACACGGCGTCACAAGCCTACATGACCTTGGTCTGCCGGTTACAATGGATGACATAGACGTGGTTATTCAGCAAACTTTTGATGACATTTTTGGTTTGGAAACACAGACGATGGACTTCTCCATACCGCCACAAAAAGAAGCTAAAATGCCCTTCGAAGCAATGCCTACAGAAACAGGCACTCAAGATATATCAAACCCAATAGAAGAAACCCACCCTGTTTTTCAAATCTAGAATAAGCCTGACACTAAGTACCACCTAAACGGTCGGTTTCACTTCAAATCTACGCGGGGCAATACCCTGTGCAGGTTCAGTCTCAATTTTTTCTACTGCGGCGTTAGCCGGGCCTTGCTTGCATAGCTCGATCAAGGCGTGCACATCTATTTCCTTGCCGCAAATAAGAGCCTCGACGCTGCCGTCGATACGGTTCCTGACCCAACCAAATAAGCCAAGCTTATTCGCTTGCTGCTCTGTCCACCCACGATACCAAACACCTTGCACGCGCCCATAAACCCGAACACGCACGGCGATAGTATTATCCTCCAGTGAACTCAACTCTTATTCCTTCAAAACAATCTTCATTAGTCTTATGTAAACACCGGCCAAGCGCGGGAAAGCCAAACATTAACCATAACTAAGACATAACCTCAGCCAAACGCCGCATCAGCTTACCGCATGCTTCCAATTGCGTAATCTCAATATATTCATCGGGTTTATGTGCCTGCGCGATATCACCCGGCCCGCACACAACGGTTGGAAACTCAATGGACTGAAAATGCCCAGCCTCTGTTCCAAACGCAAGTACAGTCGTGTCATTGCGTTCTGCAAGTGCAAGCGCAAGCGTTTCAGCGTCTGCACCGGGCTCCGCTTTAAGCGGTGGCAGCACTGCCCACACTTCATTCTCCGCACGACAACCAGCGAACCTCTCGGCCAAACCCGGATTTATTACTGTCTCAAGATAGCGGTTATAGTCATCGATGATCGCAGTAGCATCATCCCCGGGCACAAATCGGAACTCCCAATCAAACTCGCAATAATTTGGAATGATATTAAAGGCGCTCCCCCCAAATATTGGCCCAATATTGAAAGATGTATAAGGCGGCGTGAAAGCTGGATCCTGAATACCATTATCACGAGCCTCATCACGCATCTTACCGAGGTGTACAATCAGCTCAGCCGCGACCTCAACGGCATTCACGCCGTCATCTGGCCTGCTAGAATGCGCCTCCCTTCCCCAAATGCGTGTTTTGGAGACCATTTGCCCTTTATGAGCATTACCAACCTGCATGCTTGTTGGTTCGCCTACAATAACCAGCCGAGGTGGTGCAACATGGTCACGAAGGGGTTCAAGCATCTCTTGTATACCGAGGCAGCCAATTTCTTCATCAAAGGAAAAGGCCAAATGAATAGGCTTTACGAGCTTTGCCTTTACAAACAAAGGCACATACGCAAGCGCAACAGCTATAAAACCTTTCATGTCAGAAGTACCTCGGCCATAAAGCCTGCCTTCTACTTCACGAACCTCAAAAGGGTCTGATTGCCAGTCCTGCCCATCAACGGGTACAACATCAGTATGACCAGATAATACAACACCGCCCGCCAAATTGGGCCCAATGGTCGCAATAAGGTTCGCTTTATTACCCTCAGAATTATGAACTAGTGTCGATTGAACACCGTACCCCTTCAAATAGTCCTCAATATACTCAATTAATTCAAGGTTCGAGAGGTGGCTTGTGGTATCGAACCCCACAAGCTTTTCAAGTAACTCAATTGACTTTTGGGCGCTGAATGCCATTTTATTCAAACTCAAGAATAACAGCATCCACCGCGAGGCTATCCCCTGCCGCTGCCTCTACTGATTTAACCACAGCATCCTTCTCAGCACGCAGAATGTTTTCCATTTTCATGGCTTCTACCACAGCGAGCGGCTGCCCAGCTTTCACTTCTTGCCCTACTTCAACAGCAACAGAAACAACGAGGCCTGGCATTGGGCACAGCAAAAATTTAGATGTATCCGGAGCAACCTTTTCTGGCATCAATGCCAGCAATTCGGCTCCGCGCGGTGTTTGCACAAATACATCCTTGGAAACGCCGTCACAAGTCAAACGCCAGCCTAAAGGCAAACGGTCCAATTCCATTGCAAAATCTGTTTCGCCAATCTTAGCATAGAAAACAGGCTGTCCAGGCATCCAATTTGCCCGAATTTCAACCGTTTTTGGGCCAACGGCCACATCTGCGCGGTCTTCAAGCGGGATAATGAAGGTCTGAATGACCTCACAATCAATAGAAACCGCCCAAGGCCTACCTTGCGGGCCGTGTGGCTCTGAAATTTGCCCTTTAAGCTGCGTTGCACGTGATTGCTCTACAGCATTAATGAAGGTCGCGGCCACTATCATGGCTTCCTTCACATCAGCAGAAAGGGTTCCACCCTCAAAACCATCAGGATACTCTTCGGCAATGAAGTTAGTTGTCATATCACCCGCTTGAAACCTTTCATGTGCCATAAGCGCTGCAAGGAAGGGGATATTATGCGCAATACCTCTGATATAATACTCATCAAGTGCGCGGCGCTGTAGCCTGATTGCTTCTGCCCGTGTTTCCCCGGTTGTGATCAGCTTTGCGATCATGGGGTCATAGAACATAGAAATTTCCGCGCCTTCATAAACACCCGTGTCCACGCGAACACCTCCACCCTCTTTTGGGGGCAAATACCGAGTCAAACGACCAATAGAAGGCAGAAAGCCCCTGAACGGGTCTTCTGCGTACACACGGCTTTCCATCGCCCATCCGGTCAACGTAACATCTTCTTGTTTCATCGACAGCTGCTCGCCCGCAGCTACACGCAGCATCTGCTCCACGAGATCAACGCCAGTTACTTCCTCTGTAACCGGGTGTTCAACTTGCAGGCGGGTGTTCATTTCCAGGAAATAAAAATTCCGGTTTTTATCAACGATAAATTCAACCGTTCCGGCACTGCAATAATCTACCGCCTTCGCAAGGGCGACAGATTCTTCACCCATTGCTTTACGTGTTGTTTCGTCAAGAAAAGGGCTAGGAGCCTCTTCAACTACCTTCTGATGACGGCGCTGAATAGAACATTCCCGCTCGCCCAGGTAAATGACATTGCCGTGTTTATCACCGAGCACTTGAATCTCAATATGCCTAGGCTCTTCGACGAATTTTTCAATAAATACACGATCGTCAGCAAAGCTGGTGCGCGCTTCATTCTGTGCAGATAGGTACCCTTCGTGGGCTTCCTCATCATTCCAAGCAATACGCATCCCCTTACCGCCACCGCCGGCAGAAGCCTTTAACATCACCGGGTAACCAATTTTACCAGCAATACGAACAGCTTCGTCCGCATCCGCTATAATATCCATATGGCCGGGCACAGTGGAAACACCTGCTTCTGCAGCAAGTTTTTTAGATGTAATTTTATCGCCCATTGCCTTAATGGCCCTAGGGTCTGGGCCAATGAAGGTTATGCCAGCAGCCTGAACTGCCCCCACAAAACTCGCGCGTTCTGAGAGGAAACCATATCCCGGGTGAATTGCTTCAGCACCAGTCTTTTTGGCAGCCTCAAGGATTTTATCAGCAATCAGGTAACTTTCCGCAGCGGCTGGTGGGCCAATATGCACGGCCTCATCCGCCATCTGCACATGCAGCGCATCAGCGTCAGCATCCGAGTATACTGCAACGGTTTGAATACCCATCTTCCGTGCGGTTTTAATAACCCGGCAAGCAATTTCGCCCCTGTTCGCAATTAGGATCTTCTTAAACATATACTGGACCCTTTTCCCTATGATCTATTCATTTTTCAATACGTCTACGACTGGTTAGGAACCAAAGCAGGCATAACACCCCTGCCCCAATCAGGAAGTAACTTCCATTACCCTCATTCGCATCACTAAACACGGCAGCACCAAGCCCAAAACCAAAAGCAGCGCCCAGTGCAAAACCAAAGGCACCAACAGAACGCACCTCTGACTTTTTTGCAGTGCCTGCGATTTCATTCTGAAGATCTTTTGGTAAAGGACGTGCCATCAATAAATGCCTTAAAGCGGAATATTATCGTGTTTCTTCCACGGGTTCTTTAGTTGCTTGTTTGCAAGCTTCTTAAGGCCCGTAATCACACGCTTTCTTGTATTATGCGGCATAATAACATCATCAATGAAGCCACGCTGCGCAGCCACAAAAGGGTTGGCGAACAAGTCTTCATACTCTTTGGTCTTCTCGGCGATCTTATCTGGGTTATCTCTGTCCTTGCGATACAGAATTTCTACAGCACCCTTCGCCCCCATAACTGCGATTTCCGCTGTTGGCCATGCGTAGTTCAAGTCACCACGTAAATGCTTAGATGCCATCACATCATACGCCCCGCCATATGCTTTGCGGGTAATGATCGTAATCTTCGGCACCGTTGCTTCACCGTAGGCAAACAACAGCTTCGCGCCGTGCTTAATAATACCGCCGTATTCCTGCGCCGTTCCCGGCAAGAAGCCCGGTACGTCAACAAGCGTGACAATTGGAATACCAAAACAGTCACAGAAACGCACAAAACGAGCTGCTTTTTTGGAGCTATCAATATCAAGGCAACCAGCAAGAACCATTGGCTGGTTCGCAACAATGCCAACTGTTTCGCCGTCCATCCGCGCTAGACCAATAAGGATATTTCCTGCGTGATTTGGCTGAAGCTCAAAGAAGTCACCCTCGTCCACCATCTTCGATATGACTTCATGCATATCATATGGCTTGTTAGGGTTTGATGGAATTACATTATCAAGTGAAGGTTCAACCCGGTCGGCCTTATCAAACGTTGGTCGAACAGGTGGTTTTTCCTGGTTATTAAGCGGTAGGAAATCATAAAAACGACGGAGCTGCGCAAGCGCCTCAACATCATTAGCAAACGCTTTATCTGCCACGCCAGATTTGGTTGTGTGCGTTGATGCACCACCTAATTCTTCTTGTGTAACCACTTCATTTGTAACGGTTTTTACCACATCAGGGCCTGTCACAAACATATAACTGCTGTCTTCCACCATAAAGATGAAGTCAGTCATCGCCGGGCTGTAAACCGCGCCGCCAGCACAGGGCCCCATAATCATAGAGATTTGCGGCACAACACCAGATGCCAAAACATTCTTCTGGAATACATCGGCGTAGCCACCAAGGGCTGCAACACCTTCCTGAATACGGGCGCCGCCGCTATCATTGATACCAATTACGGGGGCACCAACGGTCATGGCCATATCCATAACTTTGATAATTTTCTGTGCGTGTGTTGCAGAAAGCGAGCCACCAAACACTGTGAAGTCTTGGCTATAGACATAAACTAGGCGTCCATTGATTGTACCTGAGCCCGTAACAACACCGTCGCCAGAGAACTTCTGGTCTTGCATACCAAAATCTGTGCAGCGATGCTCCACAAACATATCGTATTCTTCGAAACTGTCAGCATCCAGGAGCAGTTCAATGCGCTCGCGTGCAGTAAGTTTACCGCGTTTATGCTGCGCTTCAATACGCTTCTCGCCGCCGCCAAGACGGGCTTCCCCACGCTTTTCCTCAAGCCGTTCCAGAATTTCTTTCATGCTCAGCCATGCCCTTTATAGTGTGTTACGCCGCATACTAGGTGGGCCAGTCTCACAAATATGGCAAGCGAGCAGGCCCTAAAAGCAATTGTCACATTGCTTTTATCCCGACTTAGGCATCTATTCCAAATTATTTATCTCGCAGGTGCGAAAGAAAATCACAGGCGGCTGTTAGATCACGTAGCAAAAGGGCCCGATTATCCTCGGCTTCATAGTCAACGCCCCAAAGTTCTTCCTGATGCGTTTGGTCCAAGATACTGGCTTGCCAACAAGCGTCAAAAGCCACGAATTCTTTCATAAAAGCAAGCGCCAGAACGAGAGAACCAAAACCGTTGGTGAATTCATGTAATGCCGTAAGTTCATAAGCATCAAAAGCCCGCACATGTTCAGCTAAGGTATCCAACGCCACTGGGTCCTGTTCAACAGGCATAATACCTGCTGTTACCGTCAGTTTTGCATTCAAACTATTTTCAGCCCACTCAAGGTATGGGTTCCAGATCGTTTTTTGCTTTGCTTCAAGCTCGTCTTGATCCACCGCCCGGTAACATAACAAATCAGTACCGCCAAATGCTGCTATATCAGCCGCAACAGCGTCAAAGCGCGGTGTAACACGAT
>CAXBKT010000162.1:0-8053 GCA_963976155.1 uncultured Kordiimonadaceae bacterium
AACACAACGCCTCGGTCAACTATATCTGCCGCCAGCTCAGGCGCCGTTTGCTCAAGCGCAACTTTCACGCCTTCAACAATTGCACTCACGGGCTCAGACAAAGCTTCAGCCACTTGAAGCTGGTTAATTTCCATCTCTTTTGGCACGCCGTTCATTAAGTCACGGCCCTTGATGGTTATTTCAGTACCCACACCGTCTTCCGGTACAAGCGCTGTCCCGATTTCTTTCTTGATGCGTTCAGCAGTTGCTTCACCAATAAGCAGGTTATGGTTACGGCGGATGTAAGCAATCAAAGCTTCATCCATTTTATCACCACCAACGCGCACAGACGTAGCGAATACAATACCACACAATGATAAAACAGCGACCTCAGTTGTTCCGCCACCAATGTCAACGATCATAGACCCTTGTGGCTCTGTCACCGGCAATCCTGCACCAATCGCAGCTGCCATTGGTTCGTCAATCAAATATACTTTACGGGCACCGGCTTGCTCAGCCGATTCCTGAATAGCTTTCCGTTCAACTGCCGTGGAGCCTGACGGCACACAAACAATCACTTCCGGCGCAGCAAAAGACCGATTATGCACTTTCTGAATAAAGTGTTTGATCATTTGTTCTGCAACATGGAAATCCGCGATTACACCGTCACGGAGCGGCCGAATAGCTTGAATGCCGCTTGGCGTACGGCCAAGCATCAATTTTGCTTCATCACCAACGGCAATGACCCTATCTCTGCCCTGTTCACTTTTGATGGCTACAACAGATGGTTCATTCAGAACGATCCCGCGACCTTTTACGTAAACGAGTGTATTGGCTGTTCCTAGATCAATAGCCATATCAGAAGAAAACATGCCGAGCAGCTTGGATAGCATTTAAAGCCTCTTTATTGTTGATAGGTTTCCGTCAGCCGAAATCGGCGAATCCCTAGCTTTTGGTTATGGGCCATTGAACACGCAGAAACAACCATAAACGTGAGGCATTACATAGGAATGAGGCGAGTTTTTGTTTTTTTCCAAAAAACCCGCCTCTTTAGCCCTTTTAAGAGCCACTCAGTGGCTAAAATTTTCATTAAAACAAAAGTATTTAAGCCGCTTGCGCCTGCACTTTGAGCGTATTTTCAATATTCGCAATTGGACTCAACAATGATTGGTCAAATTCCAATGACTTAGCGCCTGCCATCACCTGATTTGGCCAATCAGAATTGGCTATTGCCGCTCGACCAAGAGAAATAAAAGCAGCCTCTTCCCGACCTAACATCGCCTCTGCTTCAGGGACATTGTTCAAGCCACCATTTGCAACAACAGGGAGCCCAGAATATTTTTTCGCATACGCCGCAAGAGACAAACCATCTTCACCAAAAGAAGGCCGCCACGCTTCGTGCTCAGTGGTGTGAATATAATCAGCCCCAACATCAGCAATTGCCTTGAAGATAATGGCAGCATCATCTTCTGCACCGGCCCACTTGTGATTATAATCGTTCACTTTAGCCTGAGATATTCTTACACCCACAATAAAACCCTCGCCAACTACGGCTTTAATTTTTTGAATAATTTCAGTGGTAAGAAGAATACGTGCTGCCGTACTACCACCATAAAGATCGGAGCGGGTATTCGTATAATCCGTTAGAAATTGATCTAACAAATACCCATTTGCGCCGTGCACCTCAACACCATCAAACCCGGCCTCTTTAGCCCTTAATGCTGATGCAACAAAACCAGCTATAACGTTCTCAATTTCAGCGATCGTCATTTCCACAGGCAGCCTATAGAGGCCACTACCACGATAGAGTTCCATCTGTGCACCTTTTGGCCTGATCGCTGAAGGCGCTTTGCTTATTGAGGTATATTCATTATGCTGAGAAAGAGCCCCTGCATGCATAAGCTGCATGATGATTTTCCCGCCCGCAGCATGGACGCGCTCAACAATGGCCCGCCATCCTTCAAGCTGCGCATCAGTGATAATACCTGGCTGGTAGGCGTACCCTTGAGAATAAGCATTATCGGTATAGGTACCTTCGGTGATTATCAAACCAAAGCCTCCCTTGGCAAAAGCCTCATAGTAATCAGGCATTAAGGGACCAATATCACCGTTCACTGCAGCACTAACTCGTGTTAACGGAGCAACCACTAAGCTGTTTTTCAGCTCTATATGGGCTAGCTTGCCAGGTTGGAATAGTGGGGAATTACGCATGTATATGTCCTTTTACGTCAAAAATGGCTCGCACAAGTACTCACCAGACGTTAAAGATAATTATCTCAAATTTATTATATAATAGTCCATTATGATGTTTAATATTCATCGATTAATAAGGTAATAAAAAATGTCTGGAATCAATACGCTTGAATGTATGCGTGTATTCAGAGCTGTTGTAACGACAGGAAGCTTTACCAAAGCAGCCAAAAGCCTCGGTATCTCAGCGGCTTGGACCGCAAAAAATATTGAACGGCTCGAACATCATCTCGGGGCAACATTATTCATCAGGTCAACGCGCTCACTCCGCCTAACCGAAGCTGGCCAAACATGCTATGCGTCAGCGGGGCGTATAATAGACGAACTACAGGACCTAAAGAGCTCACTTGATGAAGAAACCAGCTTACAAGCTGGTACTATCAAAATTAGTATCCCCCATATTCTAGCTTACTTTGGCATGGGGCAAATTGTCGGCAGCTTCAGTGAAGCTTACCCAAACATTAAACTTAATATCACTGTAACAGACAAATTCATGGACCTGTTCGATGAAAGATTCGACTTTGTGCTCCGAGTTACTGAAACACTAAAAGACAGTAGCCTTAAAACGAGACGCTTGGGCAACGTGCCGGTTACTCTTTGTAGCGCATCTTCATATCTAAAAAAGTTTGGCACGCCCACAACCCCGGAAGAGCTGATCTCTCACCGCGCTCTTGTCTATAGCACGTCAGGGACACCACCTCTTTGGCGTTTCATCCGAAATAACAAGGAAGTTAATATTCGACCAAATGCTCACATGTCGGTCAACAATAGCCCAATGCTGAAACAGGCCATATTATCAGGTACAGGCCTTGCCTATATCCCTGAATTCATTGTGAGAAGCGAAATCCGAACTGGAAAGGTCATCAGGTTACTACCCGACTATCAACCGAAGACTTTTGGTCTATTTTTACTACGGCCTGCCGATAAATACCAACCCAAGCGATGTGCACTTTTTGCAGAGCACATTGTAGAGAACCTCAGTAACATTCTGAATACAGCATAAAAAAGGGCGCCAACCGGCACCCTTTTCGCCATTCTATATACAACTTCCAGACCTATACAGGGCCTGGAGCATTCCTGTCGCGTTTAACAAGCAGTTTATTAACGGCAGACACATAGGCCCGTGCGGCGGCTGTTACAGTGTCTTCATGAGCACCTTGTCCGTTAACTGTACGACCATCTTGCTCTAGCTTTACTGTACATTCAGCTTGTGCGTCTGTGCCCTGTGTCACCGCATGAACCTGAAAAAGCTGCAAGTGTGGCTGCATACCAATCAGTTCTTTGATGGCATTAAATGCTGCATCAACTGGGCCAGTACCATATGTCACGGTGCGCACCTTATCGCCGTCAATAGTCATCTCAACGTCAGACACAGCAGTACCGCTTGTTGAGGTATAGGTATTTAGAGTAATTACCTGCATACGGTTGGACCAAGTCGCCACTTCGTCATCCACAAGGGCTATAATATCTTCGTCATAGATATTCTTCTTACGATCCCCAAGCGCCTTGAACCGGCGGAAACATTCCTGAAACGCGTTATCACCAAGTTCGTAACCAAGCTCCTTGAGCTTATCTGCAAAAGCATGGCGGCCAGAGTGTTTACCCATAGTTAGAGTTGATTTATTCAGACCAACACTCTCAGGTGTCATAATTTCATAGGTTTCAGCGTTTTTCAGCATGCCATCCTGATGAATACCGCTTTCATGGGCAAAAGCATTGGCACCAACAATTGCTTTATTGTTTTGCACCGTAAAGCCCGTAACAGTTGATACAAGCTTACTTGCCTTCATGATCTCTTTGGTTTCAATCCGCGTATGCCACGGCAAGACATCACTGCGGGTCTTAAGTGCCATAACCACTTCTTCCATCGCAGCATTACCCGCACGCTCACCTAAGCCATTGATGGTGCATTCGATCTGTCGAGCGCCGCCAGCAAGCCCTGCAAGAGAGTTCGCCACCGCGAGGCCCAAATCATTATGGCAATGCGTCGAGAATATTGCTTTATCAGCATTTGCCACATTTTCAATAACGGACCGAAACATCGCAGCATATTCATCTGGCGTCGCATACCCAACAGTGTCCGGTAAATTAATTGTCGTCGCACCTGCATTAATTGCAGTATCCACCGCTTTATAAAGGAAATCCATTTCCGTGCGGGTTGCATCCTCTGCGCTCCATTCCACATCGTCTGCAAATTTGCGCGCATGTGTCACAGATTTATGGATTGCTTCAAGAACCTCTTCGGGTTCCATTTGCAGTTTCCACTTCATATGAAGCGGGCTGGTAGCAATAAATGTATGAATGCGACCACTGTTTGCGGGCTTAATCGCCTCACCTGCGCGTTCAATATCACCAAGTGCCGCGCGCGCAAGCGAACATACGGTTGAATCTTTAATGCGCTCAGAAATTTGGCGCACGCACTCAAAATCCCCATTTGATGCAATGGCAAAACCTGCCTCAATTACATCTACCTTAAGGGCCTCTAATATGTCAGCGATACGCAGTTTTTCATCAAGGGTCATGGACGCGCCCGGTGATTGTTCCCCGTCGCGTAATGTTGTGTCAAAAATCCGCACACGGTTAGCTTCACTGTGTGACATAGCTCTACTTCCTAAATTTTCGTAACGATACTGAAATGAATGATCAGGTGGCGTTTTCCCTTAAGCACTAAGCGCATTTAATATGCACCATGCCTTGTGCTCAAGGGCCGATAAGTCGGCCAGCACCTAGTAGTAGAAGTAGGCTCAGTAGAAAAGCAGAGCTAACTACACACAAATGAAGGGACGCAGCCTGACGCTCTGCAGCGGCAAGAACCGCTACTTTTGCGCGCTGACGCGTACCAATACCTGTATGTGAATGCCCCAATTGCATCTAAATAAAAACCTACAGAGTTGCCTAATGTCTTAATTGTGTAGCAGATAAATTATGATAAGCAAGCATCATTAGAATTTTTTCAATGCAGAGTGTAATTGAACACAAATGCCGGATTTCGGCCAATTTTCAGCAAGTAGGGTTAAAAAATAACATATCTGGAAATTCAATCCGGTTTACGTAATATAATTTTATAAATTACTCAGAAAAACTTATATAATATTATACTCGCGCAACATAAAAACCTAACCATACAATCACCACTAAGAATAATCCTATGTCTATCTGCAACCATACTCACGAATCCGTGTCATCATTGCATTGCAGAAGCACTTTCGAATATTATATACTATTATGCGATAATAAAACTTCGTTTAGCGTCTGATAGGGGGAGCTGATCGCCTCAATCTATTCATATGAAACAAAAGCTCACCGAGCAGAGGAAACTTTTCGGACCGTAGAGTTTATCCCAGCTGAAACCTTGCGAAGCCAAGACAAAGCTGTTGATAAACTTCTGACATATTTTGAACGAAAAACCTTAAGCCAGCGCCTAGCCAAACGAAGCGACATTTCTCCTTCTGAGCTTAAAGTATATCTCCCCGAAATCTGCATAATGGAACCCCAGTATGGTATCGGCAGCCATGTTACCGACGTAAAATTACTCTTGCAAGGAACTGCTATAGCCGGCTTTTACGGTGAGATGACCGGAAGAATGGCCACCACACACCCAAGCCCAGAGGTTAGCGAACGTATCATTCTCTCTTGTCAAAAATGTATTGATAGCCGTGTGCCGATTATTGCCCGCGCAGAAGCATTATCACGTGACAAAGCCTACCTTAAACTTACGGCACTCTATGTGCCTCTATCAAATGATGGGGCCCTCATTGAGAAATTGTTTGTGTATGTTCATGTGCAGCGTCATATGCGAGAATAACCAGTACCTTGATCCTACCTGTACTGCTTGAATTACTTTCCCAAATAGCTCTGCTCTATAAACTCAATTCGTAATCATACTCGTCACACCATTCGCCTTTTACAAAGGCCGCCTGCTTTACAAGAGGCCCTGCCTCAAACCCTAACCGTTCAAGCAACTTACCAGAGGCTGGATTGCGGGCATCAATTGTTGCTTTGATACACTTCAGGCTGAGTGCTTTATGGAGCGATGGAATAAGCCTAGAAAGCGCCTCATACATGTATCCTTTTCCCCAATAGTTTGGGTGCAAACTATATCCCAGCGTGAGGCTATCTTCACCTGCCACATGGATGCCAAGCCCAACATCGCCAATGGCTTTACCTAATGCACGTTCCTCGACCAACAGTTGGCACCATCCACCAACCGGGAAAGTACGATATCCCGCCTGCTCCGCACAAAAGGCCTCAGCTTCTTCCATTGAGTAGGGATATTCCCATAGCGTATAGCGAGCAACATCAGGATTATCCCGCCAACTATGAAAGGAAAAAGCATCATCTACGTAAAACTGTCGGACGCGTACGCGCTCTGTTTCAATAGGTAAAAAATCGAACACACGCCCTCCTGGCGTTCGCTATAATGTTATCTCCCGAAAGGGTAGTTTTCTTACCCTGTCACCACCAGCACGTTTCACAGCATTCATAACGGCCGGAGCAATCGGGGGAATAGCAATTTCACCCATACCACTTGGGTCTTTATCACTTTCAACAATAATGGTCTCAATTTCAGCAGGAGCCTCAGCCATACGCATCATTGGGTAACTGTCAAAGTTACGTTCGCGCATCATGCCATTTTCGACTGTAATTTCCTGCCCGAGCGCCGTTGACAGGCCATCATTAACACTACCCTCACACTGCGAAATAATGCCATCAGGGTTAATAACCAGCCCGACATCCACCGCCACATACACTTTATAAACCTTAAACTGTCCATCTGGCAAAAGCTCAACTTCCACAACCTGAGCACTGTAACCACCAAAGGTAAAGTGCCCCGCAATGCCCTGAGCACATCCTGAAGGCATTTCCTTGCCCCAATCAGCAGCCTTTGCTGCGGCTTTAAGTACACCTTTCAAGCGTCCAGTATCAAATATGGGGCCGCCGTGTCCTCCGTACTTAAGCTCAGCATCATCCCCTAGCAACCTGAGGCGAAGATCAAGCGGGTCCTCACCAAATTCCTCGGCTACTTCATCCAAAAAACTTTGTATCACAAATGCGTTCGCCGTATGGGCCGGTGCACGCCAGCTACCACGCGGCATACCTGAAGCCATAGAAAAATATTCCATCTGATAATTCGGCACAAGACCCGCAGGGAAGTCATCTGGGTATAATTCTGGCTGCCAGTATTTATCGAGTGCCACATTATCTCGGCGGTAATATTTTGATGCGCTCGCTAATCGGTGCTCCCATGAAATTAGCTGTTTGTTATCATCAAACGCTGCAACGATTTCATGGTGACCAGCAGGCCTAAAGAAGTCGTGTGAAAGGTCATCTTCTCGCGTCCACATCACTTTAATAGGGAGACCGCTCATTTTGGAAATATAGACAGCCTCTGCCGCATGGTCAGAAGTTAACCTTCTACCAAATCCGCCACCAAGACGCGTGAAATGCACTTCAATATTCATGCGGTCAATGCCTGTCAGTGCATTTGCTACTCGGCTCGCCCCGGACGGGCTTTGCATCGGTCCAATAATAGTGACGGCGTCATCCTGCACATGCGCAATGCAATTCTGTGGTTCCAACTGGGCGTGTGAAACAAATGGCTGGCGATACCGCCGACTGATAACATGACCCGAAGCCTTCGCTGCAGCCACATCCCCATCAGTCCGCACAATTTGACCGTTACCATTCAGGGCTGTGTCACAAGCTACGTCAAAGTCCGCAGTACTTTCTGATGTATATGGGCCTTTATCCCATTCTATCTCAAGTAAATCCCGCGCCTTTTTCGCTGCCCAGAAACTATTTGCGACTACTGCGACACCTGCGG
>CAXBKT010000163.1:0-8053 GCA_963976155.1 uncultured Kordiimonadaceae bacterium
GAAACCATTGGTGAAGTGCACTATTTTACAAACCTTGAAGGTAGCGTAAGCACAGCGGGTGATGTCATTATTCAGCTCCCACTAGAAAGTGTTGAAACAGGCATTGATATCCGCAACGAGCGGATGCGTGAATTTTTGTTTGAAACAGTGAATTTCCCAGCCGCCATCATCACCGCAAAAATCAACCCTGCTGACTATAAAAATATCAGCATTGGAAACCGGTCACTTGTGACATTAACAGCCCTACTTGACCTGCACAGCATAACGTCAGAGCTAGAATTTGAAGCCTTTGTTACGCGTGTTGCCAACAATAAAATGGCAGTAGATACAGTATCTCCAATATTAATTGATGCCGATGAGTTCGAGCTGGGCACAGGTATCGATGCCCTAAAAGAACTGGCTGGACTTGACATGATCAGTCCTATTATACCTGTAACCTTCTCGCTAATGTTCGAGCGGTAATTTCTAGTTTATCTAATCACAGCTTCGTAAGTTGTTAATGCCGCCCTACCCTTGATATGTTGCATCAAGCTAACAACAAGGACACCAAAATGCTCAAGCACACAATTAGCGGCGCCCTACTCATCATGGCTTCCACCGCATCATTCGCTGATGGAAGCCGCCAAACTGCGACACCTCTCATCCCAGAAGGGTGGGAAGGCATTTATGAAGATTATGGTTTCTCACCTGCTTTGCAAATCGGCGACACAATCTATGTATCTGGTATGATTGTCCAATTATCCGGCGAAGGCACGTATGAACAAAGATACGCAAATGGTTTGCGAAACTTATTCAAAACACTTGAAAAAATGATTGCGCCAGCGGGTGCAACACTCGATGATATCATCGATATGACAAGTTTCCATACAGACCTGCCCAGACAAATGCGCACCATACTAGATGTCCGAAAAGAACTAATGAATAAACCACACCCTGCTTGGACTGCCGTTGGCACTACCTCGCTTGCCGTCCCTAACGGCCAAACCGAAATAAAATTCACGCTGAAGCTTAAAAAATAACGTTTTATCTTTTGGCGCGCTTCCGTAGGATTGATCCTCAATCAAGAGGGTCAATTCAATGCGATATCATACTATCTTATTAACATTTGTAGCCGCCATTTTTGCTTGCTCAGGCGCAGTTTCTGCTTCGCCGGCAACCAGCGACCCACTTGAAATTGACCGTTCTTCACCGCCCGGACTGATTGAGCTTACAGTACCAAGTGCGGGTGCCGAGATGGTCGGTCATATGTATACAGCAAACGGCCCCGGCCCACACCCAACGGTGATTTTCCTTCATGGCTTTCCAGGCAACGAAAAGAACCTTGATGTCGCACAGGCCCTTAGACGTGCGGGCTTCAATACGCTCTATTTTCATTACCGAGGCGCATGGGGAAGCGGCGGCGATTATACACTCCGCAATGTCACTGAGGATGCTGCAGCAGCTATCGCGTATGTGCGCACGAACACCGCGAAATTAAAAACAAACCCTAATAAAATCAGCCTCTTTGGCCATAGCCTTGGTGGTTTTAATGCACTCTATAGTGGTGCCAACGACAAAAGCATCACTTGCACTGTAGCCGTTGCGCCCGCTGATTTTACGGCCGCCATTGAAGACAATGCTCAAATTGCTATTGGCGGCACAAGCGTGCCCGGGCTCAAAGATTATTCGATGAAAGATTTATTCGATGAAGTTGGGGCAAACCCGACCTTCTTTCAACTACCACAATATATGGAGGGTTTTGCAGGCCGCCCACTCATGATAATTTCTGGCGACAAGGACAAAGTTATCAATATTGCCTCGCAGTACCCTATTGCCAACGCCGCCAAAACTGGTGGCGCTGCGCCCATTGATCATATCATTATGGACGCAGACCATTCCTTTTCCTGGCGCCGCATCGAATTAGCTGAAACAACTGTCAACTGGATGGGTAAACACTGCCGGTAAATTTATTTGGCATCCAGCTCATTACCTAAATGATCAAACGACATAACTGACTGGGTGCCATCGTCTGCATAATTATATATGCGTCGGGCAAAGCCTGATGTACGCAGCTTGGCATCGGCCCCGTAAAGTCGGGTTTCTATTCTGCGCCCTTCTTTATCGTAATCAAACTCGAGCTTGGCAAACTGCTGATCTGGGTCCCATACAAGTTCATCGGCCTCGTTCCAAATTTCCACGCGAGTCGCATTTGTTCGTTCATTGAATTCGCGCTTTGTAGCGCACACTATGTCCGTCTTGCAAAAGATCGCACCATCAGCAGTATAGTAGCGCTCTACATAGCTCTTATATTGCCCCAGCGTACGGTCAATCCACTCAAAATCATAAATCCACCTAGCATGCCCGCCGTCCACGATATCCTTGGCGCGGTTAACCAATGCACCATCGACGTTCCGAAAGTCCCAACCCAATTCATTGCCATATTTATCAAACATAATACGCATTTCAGAAAAGCCCGCTGCATCATGCATCTTCACCATGCCTGTTATTTCATCGAAGTTGAGAATTTGGTTAATGAAGCCATGCTCATCCAGCGTAAGTAGAGAGACCTCGAAGGGTAAATAATTAAATATTATCCCAGGCGTGCCGTCCTTACGATATAGGCGCTGAACTAAGCCTCTGCCCTCAAGAAATTCACCTTCAAAAACATACGTGCCAGTCCCTGCTTCAACACGCTTGCCGTCAATGCCATACATATGAAGGGTCGTTTTATTCCCATCCAGTATATATTCTTCCTTTTGCACATTATCTGACCGGTAGTAGTGACGGCTCATGGCTTTAGGCTGACCATCAACATCAAAATATGCTCTTATCCTTCTTCCTTCTTCGTAGGTATAACGTACTTCGTGAGCATAGAAGTAGCTGTCGGATGATGGCTCCGTTCGTTTGAAGTACTTAAGCGAAGACAGTCTGCCTGTGTCATCGTAACGCGCAACATAGTGGTTATTCTTATTGGCTTGCTTGGCAGTCAATTCACCCGTTGGGGTAAACTCCAAAAGCGGTGAGATTACACCCGGCATCTTCGCAAAATATTTCAGCGCCTCTTCAGCACTCGCCGCACCGCTTGACAGAAAGCCAAATATTGAAACTATTACTAATAGGGGTCTTTTCATTACATCCTCACTGCTATAATTTTGACAGGACCTGCGACGAAAGGTCTCTCTGATTGCAGTGGATATAGTGAAATGTTTTTTCTATTCGACCTGAAACGTGAAACAGGACATTTTGAGAGTGACATGATCAACAGCCAAATCGACATTTCGACCTATGTATGAATATTTAACGCCATTTATTTCCGGTATGGTTACTGTCTTCGGGCTTGTACTTTTTTCTTTTGCTCGCACAAAAAAGTATGCCGTTAGCCTACAGCTTACTTTTATATATTTGGCCGTTTACTATCTGCTGTTTCTTGCTAGCCACTGGGCCAATTTCCCTCTCATTAATGCTCTTGCTATGGCTATCGGCTTTGGCGAAGGTCCATTGGTATATTGGGTAGTACTTACCTTTGCTGTCGGCATGAGAAAAGGCTTATCACCCTTACACTGGCTCCCTATTTTGATCTCATTTTTTGTTTTCCTAGCCAATCAGACCGCTACGCAAGATACGCTCTATGTAATAGTTTCTATCAGTAGAATTCTTTATGGGCTGATTTGCGCCTCCCTTTTATGGGGTATGCGAGTGGACGCAAAAGGCTCTACTTGGACTGCATGGCTACCCTTGTTAGTTGGGTATATGATTATCCTCGCTGTTATAAAAATAGCGGCATTTACAATCTATCATATGGACAACAGCTGGCATGCTCCCGATTGGGTGATATTCGCAAAAACAACGGGTGCAGCATGTGTGGTATTACTGCTCTTATGGTGGGCTCTCATCAAGCCTGAAATATTCAGCGAAACACAAAGTAAAGAACACCTACAAGTCAAAAGCCCTACTCCTTTTGACGCAGACACCTATGAACGACTAATAGCCTTATTTGAAAAAGAAAATATCACCCAAAAAGACGACCTAAACCTTGCTAAAGTCGCTGATCATCTAGAGGTATCTAGCCGAGAGCTATCAGAGGCTATCAACAAGGTAGCCGGGGTCGGATTTCGTGCTTTGTTGCGTCAATATCGCATTAAAAATGCTTGTGAGATACTTGCCTCAAATGAAGGGAAAACAATCACAATTTTAAAAGTAGCGATGCAGTCAGGTTTTGCTTCAAAGTCCGTATTCAATGAAGCCTTCCGTACTGAAACTGGACTAACGCCCACGGCCTATAAATTATCTCAAAAAGCGGCCGCTTAAAGTAAGCTTCCCCAAAGACATTCATGGGGAAACCATTCTTTATATCAAGTCGACGCCAGCTTTAGGCGGGTACTACGTAACTGCTAATGGTCATATCCGCAGCTTCAAGACGCAGAGGTATAATCGCCTGATAGGCATCAGAATTGAACCAGGCTGATAGCGCCGCATCATCTGCAAACTTGATAATCCCGACGGATTCATGATCAGCCGCCCCAGCGAGTACTGGGCCTGCCTTCCCTCGTAAAACAAGTTCACCGCCATGTGGGGCAAGTGTCGCCCCTGCTTTTTAGCGTATTCCTGAAATTTTTCCGCGTCTTTTATCTTTGCTGTTGCGACAAAAAAAGCTGTCATTCTACTCTCCTGTTTCTATAAATTTAAAGCGTATAGAGCTTCCAAAATTGGCCCGCCTCGGCTCTTTTTCGGTAATTCAAATACCAAGCCCAAAGCAGACACGAACTTATTGTCCGCATCATGCAACACATCGAAGCCCACCTGTTTAACAGCGGAATCAATCAGCTCTTGCTGTGCCCCAGAGTTAACGAGAATATCCATTGCTTCAGGTTTTCCAGGGGTAACTGCAACAAGCGTTGCGCCAAGTGCTTCAACATCAGTTTTACCTTTCATTTTTCCATCAAATTCTCGCTTGGAGACCATGGCAAATTTGACTACTCGATATTTTGTTCATATATGTACATAACGATGTAAATCATTTTGTACAATAGTGTACATAAAATATTTTATGAGGCACTATGGGCCGTCCTGTAAAGTTCGATAAAGAAGAAGCGCTTCAAACTGTGGTGGATGCATTCTGGCGCAGTGGCTATGAGCCCTGTTCAGTAAAGGCCCTTTCAGAAACGCTAGGCATTACAAGGTCCAGCTTCTACAACGCCTTCGATAGTCGCGAAGCTTTGTACAAAAAAGCTTTGGAAAAATACTTTGAAACTGCCCCAAGCCGGGCACTGAGCAATGCTACTGAAGGCGTGTCAGTAAAAGCCCTAATAACGAAAACTTATCAGGAAATCTGTCGCACCCGAGCAGAGGATAATCGCGGCTGCATGGCGGTAAACGGCGTTGCTGAGCTCTGCAATACACACGTAGAACTAGGCTCTCTACTTGCAGACACTATTCTCGGCAGTATTACTGACATTGAGCGCCTTTTGAAATGGGGTGTTGCTCAACAAGAACTACCCACGAACACAAATATTCACGCGGTGGCACTTGCGCTACAAACATTAATGATTGGCTTGAACGTGCTCTGTAAAGTTGTTTCCAGTGAAACCGAGCTATGGCTGTCAGCCAGAACAACCCTAGAGGGATTAAACCTACTTTTGGAAAACTAAATTCTGTAGCGCTTCACGCCACAAGCTTGACATAATGGCTTGCGACATCTTTATAAACCGCGCGAGCTAAACAGAAGCAAAGATGGTCACCACATGGAAACTTTGAACTTAGACAGCTATGTAATGGCTGCACTCAGCTTCCATGCTATTTTCATGGCAACCTATCTGTTTAGCGCCCAAAACGACCGTACCGATTATTTAAAACTACTTGGCTGCACTTTCATCATGCTTGTCGCTTGGTACAGCAGCTCATTTTTTGAAGCTGTCGGCGCATTTAACCAGTACCCACAGCTCATCAGTTGGCCGACACTTTTTATTCCGTTGCTAGCGCCAAGCCTCTATTTTTACGTGCAAGCCATTAGCTCCCCCAACAAGTGGGATTACCGAGCCCAACATAAAATACATTATTATTTTGCCGCGCTCATTATTCTGATCGAGCTTCCCTTTACGCTTGCGCCAGGTCATATCAAAGTTTTGCAATTGTATCATATGACCGTGGAGCCAGAGGGACCGGCCAAAATTTTGGTCACCATGGCCTGGATTTCTACAGCTCTGCTCCTATTACAATTTGCCTGCTATATAATTTTGGCAATAAGGCGACTAGTGAACCACGCCACCCGTATTAGGCACCTATTTTCAAATCTGGAAAACCGCACTCTTATTTGGCTCAGAAATTACTTACTATTGCTTTGCTTACTATGGGGACTTGGCTTTAGTGACTTTCTTGACTTACCCAATCAATATGGCTGGCTAGCGCATGTAATTTGGGTCACAACATTCAGTTTGCTTAGCCTTCGCCAAAAGCCTGTCTTCGATGCTGTAGAAAAGACATCACTCCTAACAGAACTTGCCGCGACAGACACAGCAGGCAAACAAGGAAAAACCAGCCTGCCAATTGACCGTCGCAGCCGGATTGCAGAGAAACTACGCCGCGCAATGACAGCAGACCACCTTTACCGAGACGCGGACTTGACCCTCAGAAAACTGAGTGATGCTGTAGGTGTTTCTACACACCATATTTCTGAAACACTCCGTGATGAAATTGGCCAAAACTTCTATGATTATGTGAATGGCTGCCGCGTTGCCGAAGCCTGTACGCTATTAAAAGAAACCAACGATACAACAATTGATATTGCCTTCACTGTTGGTTTTAACTCTCGCTCAACCTTCAGTGCTGCCTTCAAAAAACATACAGATACTTCACCAGCCGCCTTCCGCCAAAAAAGCGACTGACCTATCTTAACTGTACAATCCAGATGTCCTAATCGTGCGATCCGGTCGCCTTCACTTACCGCTTTCCGCTATGCCAGTTCTACCGCAGGAAATGCCCTGCTGAATGTGTACTCTTGTTTAGTTGGAGAAACTCTCTCATGCGCCGAGCGTTCGTTATAGTTATAGCAGCAACAGTAGTTGCCCTGTTTGCAGCCCTACCACTGAGGGCACAAGATGGGGAACCAGATCATACCCCGGACAGTATCTTTATGGTTGGCGCTTTAACCGATACTGGCTCTAGTGCCCTTCTCGGTAAGGATAAAATACTACCGTTCCCGATCATCTTTTATCACAACAAATACATGACCTTAGAAACCACCAATCTGTATGTTCATCCGGTAGACACTGGGCCTTTCCAAATTTCGGCAATTGGATCGATGCGGGTTTCGAATATCGAAATGTCTTCTGATGACCGCCTAAAAGACTTTGACAGAAACCTTGCCTTCGAAGTTGGCGGCAGGGCCAGCTTCAGCCTTTCTGATTTCTCTCTATACGGCCAATATTTAACTGACGTGACCGATGCTCACGGCGGCGAGGAAATAACAATAGGCCTGACATGGGAGAAACAGCTGGATAGCCTACGCCTGTCAATTGACGGCGGGGCACGTCACCGCTCATCCGAACTGAGCACCTATTTGTTTGGTGTTACGACAGACGATTCCGCCAGCGGATATTCCCCGCATGCTCTTAAGGCCGATTGGTATCCATTTGCAGAAGCCCGAGCAAGTTATCCTCTGACAGGTCGTTGGGGCCTTGTTCTTACAGGCACAGCCGAACATCTTCCAGAAACTGCACTTCTGAGCCCAATTGTAGAAAAACGCAATAACCTGAAAGCCGGGCTGGGTATTACCTATACCTTCTGACAGCAACCTATGCTGGAACAATAATGACACTCTCTGGAGCAACTATAGCCCGGCTGGTTAAATCATCAGCCGGGTTTCTTTTACCCAGACATAGAAGGCTGACTGCATCATCAACTGGTTTCTTTTCTTGAAGTGGCACCAATGCCCGTGTACCAAAGCCCGAGACACACGAAAGCCACAGCTCATGCATATTTTAGCCAATTATAACCCGCCAACAACACCATGGCTGGATGTCATTCATAAAGATGATGATTTGCTCGTATTGAATAAGCCAAGTGGCCTTCTATCTGT
>CAXBKT010000164.1:0-7845 GCA_963976155.1 uncultured Kordiimonadaceae bacterium
GTTGACCAGGATGCAATTGCACCAACCGCAACTATTTCAGGAATACGTTGTAAATTCTAATCGGAATAAAGGTTGTTAGAATTCACCCTCTAATCCCAAAGTTTGGGCAGTATTCAAATTGTTTCTCAGGCCCTAAGCGCCGTATCTTACGATTAAAAACACAAGACCCGGCCGGCAAAGGATCGTAGACTTGTCACTGACAAAAGGGGAAACAGCCTACTCACAAACGTATGACTAACTTCTGTGAGTAGGCATATTTTCAGATTAGAACTTTGCACCAATAGTGAACCAAATTTTGGTTGTGTCCGTCGCATGAGTATCTGCGTTATAGAAAGCTGCTTTTACAGACGCTGTGAAGTTTTTATTCAACTTTTTAGAGATCAGAAAGTCCCACTCTGAACCATATTTTACATCACCAATATCAGATTTGAAATCATGATAAACAGCTTTGAGCAACAACCCGCCAAGCGCACTTTCACCAGGTACCTTGTAAGCTAGAGAGCCGTAATAATCCTGCAAACCATTTCCCGGCGTACCCAAAAATTTGTCTGCCCACCCATTAAACTTATGCAGTGTTGCAAGCGGCGTTTTAAAACTGATACCATTGTCAGACCCCAACAATTCATAGCCCGCAGCCGCGGTGAAACCACCAGAGGCTACGCTTAGGCCTGCATGCCAATAATCCGCGCTGTAGTCAGCGGGGTTATCTTTATAGTCAGACTGGCTAGCATACTCAATTTCATAACCAATTTTGGCACTCGATGTCACATCTGCTTTGCCCGCATAGCGCACACCGAGTGTACGACTAGAAAGACCAAATACTGGGGCATCATTCAAATCGATAAAATAGCCATACGCCGTCAGTTGACCGGGACCAAACCCTTTGTATCCAACATTGAATAAATGCGTATTCGTGTCCAAATCACCAAACGGGTGGTCTTGCCCAAAAATACGATTAACATTCCACACATATCCGTAGAGTGCTGTCATGCCTTCAATTGGTTTCAAAATAACTGCGGCGGCATCATATGTTTGGTCATTTTGCCGAAAACCAACTGTTCCGATGAAACGTTGATTATCAAGGTTCACGCCTTGCCGCCCGGCCTTAACAGCACCCCAATCGCCTGCATACTGCAAATATGCCTGATTGAACTCTGTTGTGTCAGGGTCTGCTACCACGGGTCGTGTGGTATTGCCATTCACTGTATTATTATAAGTCTCTTTGCCAACAACGGTGGTATTTGTAGCTTCCAAATAGCCGCTAAAACCATTTAGATTCGCTGTTTTATACCAAAGCTTTGTCAACAATGTTGAGGCGGTAGCATTTTTGCTAAAACCACCTTGATCAACGCTCTCTAAACGATAACGAAAATCAAGGCCTGCATCGCCTTTTTCAAAAAACTCTGAAAGGCCATCTGCATCCTCAGCGGATACTGCGGCAGACGCACACAACGCCAGTAAACTAGCAGTAAAATTCAGGGGGGATTTTTTCATCTTTCGACTCCTCTAAGCCTTTTAAGGCACAGTATTATCTCTGTCTTTAAGGACATAATATCGGAGTCGTTTTTACGCCACCTGACCCAAGTCAAATAGGCGTATTTTTTTGGTAAAAAAACGTAGGTAAATATTAATTTTCTCGAAACAATCTACGGAACCTACCTTCATCAGGGTGGAAAGATAAAAGCTCGCCACTTTCAATGTGAAAATACCACGCATGAAGCGTTAATGCCTTTTGCTTTACCGCGTCCCGCACCCACGGATAACCAGCCAAATTTTGGATAGATACAAGCGTACCTTCCATTTCACATAAGCAAGCAAGTTCATCAGGTTGGCTGTTGGCGCTATCTTCTATAACTGCATCTTTTGCAGGCTTTAGAATAGAGACCCAATCAGCAATATAATCATCAGCACCCGCATCATGCCGGTCATCATCGGCACCTGCCATTAGGGCCGCGATGCCACCACACCCGCTATGACCCATTACAATGATATGTTCTACATGGATGTGGTTCACTGCATACTGGATAGCTGCACCAAGCGACATATGCCTATGATCACCCGCTTCATAAGGCGGTACAATATTGGCAACATTATTCACCACAAAAATTTCACCAAGACCCGCGTGGGTTAATATTGCAGGGTTTACCCGGCTATCACTGCATCCGATGATTAGTGTTTTGGGACTTTGAGTATTTGAGGCCCACTCACGGTAGGCCTCAAATTCTTTATCAAGATAACTGGACCGAAATTCACGGTACCCTTCAACCAACTTCTCGTATGCATCCATTTTAGGCATGGTTAAAACCCTTGATTCTCGATTTAATCAATTTGCAGCTTAGAGTGTCGCTGCCAAATCAAAGCCCGCAATTTTTGCTCTACCAGCAAGGTCCAAAATGTAAGACTGTATTCCATGGCGAACACTCCTTGTGTGCAGATAATCCTTGATCCTGTTTTCAACAGCTTCAAAAGCTTGAGGCAGCGGTGAGTTTTCAGAAAGGGCAAACCGCTCGATATTCTGGTCGTAGTAGCGGCGGCAAGTCTCAGTTGTTGCCTCTGGCGTGGAAACTTCCGTTTCCACTAGTTTCAGAATGCCCTCTTCTGCAGCTTCTTCATCCGCAGTATCCGAGACCAACTTTTTCGCGACAGCTTCTTGCCGAAGGAGTTCCCTTATCAAAAGTGCTTTCGCGGCCTCATCACGTGCTTCTTCACGAGTATCCGCTGGATGAAATTGCATTTCAGCGAATACTTCATCGTCCGTGATTTCAGCACTATTTACATATAACGGCATGATTAACCCCTTTTCCGTACGACTTGATACCCAGAGCGGAAAAGATACTTCACAGGTGCAGAAAGCATGTGCACGAGCCGCGTAAAGGGGAAAAGTATGAAAATTGTCAGTCCAAGCACGATATGCAATTTGAAGATCATCGGCTCATGCAGAACAAAATCTGCCGCACCAGAGCGGAAAGTCAAAATATGCTGTGCCCAGTTAGCAAGTGCAATCATGCTGCTACCATCCGGATGCTGCGCCGACGCCGGAATTGTTGCCAAGCCGAGAATGAGCTGCACGTAAAGAACAAGCAAAATCATAATATCAGCTGGCGAACTTGTAGCCCTGATCCGGGGATCAGTTAATCGACGTATAATCAGAACCGTCATGCCAATAAAACACATTGACCCAAAGATTCCGCCAGCAACCATTGCCATCAGCTGTTTATCAGCAGCTGACATCACCAAATGGTAGACAGGCTCTGGTGTCAGCAGCCCTACAAGGTGCCCAAAGAACAAGAGAATGATACCAACATGAAATAGGTTGCTGCCTATAGCCATACCGCGTGACCGCAACAGTTGGCTGGATCCAGCCTTCCAGCTGTAAGGATCCTGATCATAGCGAAGGATCGTACCCACCACCATAATCACAATCGCGAGGTAAGGGTAGATACCAAAGAAAAAATCATTGAGATATGTAGTCATTGTCCCCTCCTTAGTGCTGGTTGGCAGAAGCAGTATCTGCTTGCGGGCTTGTTTGTGGATGGCGCGTTGCAGATGGGCATGTGTTACAGCCCAAGTCACCAGTACCGTCAAAAGCAGGCGCTTCTTCCCACTCTTTATCCAGCGCCTCTAAGCTGGTGTCTTCCTTTTCAGCTTCAGAGACGGCTTGCTCTAGAAATTTCTCATCCACTTTCACGGTAGAGATTGCCTCAAGCGCGCGGTACACATGATGATAGCCACATTTTTTAGCCTTAAGTTTCGCGCCTACACCTGCGATAATATGGATGGTTTCCCCTAATAATTCCTGCGCGTCCGTTGGGGGCACTTCTGAAAGAAACTCCAAAAACAGGGGCAAATAATCAGGTAATTCACTAGCCGAAAGCGTATAGCCATGCGCTTTATAATGATCTGCCAGGTCAACCATTGCCTGGCCGCGGTCCCGGCTTTCGCCGTGAATATGCTCGAACAAATAAAGCGAGTGCGCGCGGCTTCTATCAAAAAGAGCGACATAATCCTCCTGCACCCGCATTAAATTACGACGTACAAGATCATCCATAAATTCAAACAAAGGTTTCTGGACTTTTGCCGGCACCATACCTTCATCAGAAATAGCTGTTTTCACATCATCCATATGTTGCTGCAAACCTTCGCTTGGGTAGGACAGCAGCAGTCCAAGTAATTTAAATGTAAGCATCAGCTTTTCCTCACTTTACCACTCATGGTGTTCTTATGGGTTTTGCCGCCGAAAAGCCCGCTAGAGCCCTTGCTACCGCCTCCACACCCGTTACCAAAGCTGAAACCACACTCTGAACGGCTTTCAAATGCTATTTCATTATCGAAAGGTGTCTCGCCGGAATATTCACGGTGGTTCGTTGGGATAACAAAACGGTCATCATAATCCGCGAGAGCCATGATTTTATACATGTCGTTGACGGTTGCTTTATCCAGACCAACCTTGTCTAGAATCTCCTGGTTTTCACCACCTGCAATATGTTTGCCGCGCATATAGCTGCGCATAGCCAACATCCGCTCAAGCGCATGCACAACAGGCTCTTCCTTGCCCGCAGTTAACATATTCGCCAGGTATTTCACCGGAATACGCAAGTCTTTTACGTTAGGCATAATATCGTCATTTGGAATTTTACCCTGCTCAAACGCATTCTGAATTGGGGAAAGAGGTGGAATGTACCAAACCATTGGCAACGTCCGGTATTCAGGATGCAGAGGAAAAGCGACTTTCCAATCCATTGCCATTTTATAAACAGGGGATGCCTTAGCTGCTTCTAGCCAACTATGCGGGACACCGTCCTTTTTCGCCTGCGCTATCACTTCCGGGTCGTGTGGATCCAGGAAAATTTCTAGCTGCTTTTCATAAAGATCTTGTTCGTCTTCCGTGGAAGCCATCTCTTCAATACGGTCCGCATCATAGAGAATTACGCCAAGGTATCGGATACGGCCCACACAGGTTTCAGAGCAAACAGTTGGCTCACCCGCCTCAATACGTGGGAAACAGAAAGTACATTTCTCAGATTTTCCGGATTGCCAGTTGTAGTAGATCTTTTTGTACGGGCAGCCCGATACACACATGCGCCAGCCTCGGCATTTATCTTGATCAATCAAAACAATACCGTCTTCTTCACGCTTGTAGATTGCCCCAGACGGGCATGCCGCTGCACATGTTGGGTTCAAACAATGCTCACAAAGGCGTGGCAAATACATCATGAATGTATTTTCAAACTCTCCGTACATCTCTTTTTGTACATCTTTGAAGTTGTAATCTTCGGAGCGCTTCTTAAACTCACCTCCCAGAATTTCTTCCCAGTTTGGGCCCCACACCGCCTTTTCCATTTTCTGGCCAGTAATCACAGAATGCATGCGCGCTGTTGGCGGTGTTTTCATTTCCGGTGAGTTTTGCAAGTGGGCATAATCGAAAGTGAAAGGTTCGTAATAGTCATCAATTTCCGGTAAATCTGGATTAGCGAAAATTTTGGATAACATGCGGAATTTTCCACCCATCTTAGGCTGGATTTTTCCGCTATCTTTACGTTCCCAACCACCGTTCCATTGGTCTTGACTTTCCCAGTTTTTTGGGTAACCAACGCCGGGTTTGGTTTCAACGTTATTGAACCAAGCGTATTCAACACCCTCGCGGCTCGTCCACACGTTCTTACAAGTGACAGAGCAAGTGTGGCAGCCGATGCATTTGTCCAAATTTAGGACCATGCCGATTTGTGCGCGTATTTTCATCTATCGTCTCCTATTCGGCTGCCTGAGGGGTGGCGTTTGGGTCCGCTAATTCCTCGCCCCATTCGACATCATTCGCTTTACGGCAAATGACAAATTCATCGCGGTTGGAACCAACCGTGCCGTAATAATTGAAGCCGTACGAGAGCTGGGCATAACCGCCAATCATATGCGTTGGTTTCACTACTGCCCGCGTTACCGAGTTGTGAATACCACCGCGACCGCCAGTTGTTTCAGCCTTAGGTGTGTTGATGGTTTTTTCCTGTGCGTGGTACATCATTGTCATACCTTCAGGCACACGCTGGGAAACAACCGCACGTGCCATAATGGCACCGTTGGAATTATAAAGTTCAATCCAGTCGTTGTCCTCGACATCCATTTTTCGGGCATCGATTTCTGATATCCAAACGACTGGGCCACCCCTGTTAAGGGTAAGCATCAACAAGTTATCGGAGTAGGTGGAGTGAATGCCCCACTTTTGGTGTGGTGTAATCCAATTCAGCGCTACTTGCTTGCGGTTATCACCGTGAACATCAATCACAGGAGCAACCGTTTTGGTATTCACCGGCGGCTTGTAAACGCAGAAGCCCTCACCAAAATCACGCATCCATTCATGATCCTGATAGAACTGCTGACGGCCCGTTAGTGTACGCCACGGAATAAGCTCATGAACATTGGTGTAACCAGCATTATAGCTTACATGCTCATCCTCAAGCCCCGACCATGTTGGAGACGATATGATCTTGCGTGGTTGTTGCTTGATGTCATGGAAACGGATTTTCTCGTCATGCTTAGGTTTTGCGAGATGCGTATGGTCACGCCCGGTTTGAGCCCCGAGTGCCTCCCATGCTTTCACAGCTACATTACCGTTTGTTTCAGGTGCAAGCGACAAGATTACTTCGGCCGCATCAACATCCGTCACAATGTTCGCCATGCCTTCATTCGCACCTTCTTCAATGTGCGTACCGTTTAATTTACCAAGAAGCTCAATTTCCTCGTCTGTATTCCAGCCAATACCTTTACCGCCATTACCAAGTTTACCTAGGAGCGGCCCAAGTGCGGTAAAGCGTTTGTAGGTATTAGGGTAGTCACGCTCCACTTCGACAAGATTAGGCATTGTTTTGCCAGGAATAGGATCACAGTCACCTTTTTTCCAGTCGGTTACACCGAGCGGCTGCGCCATTTCACCAGGGGTATCATGGAGAATTGGTAGCGTCACAACATCAGTTTCTACACCCAAGTGCCCTACGCAGACTTCAGAGAATTTCTCTGCGATACCTTTATAAATATCCCAGTCACTGCGGCTTTCCCAAGCTGGGTCAACAGCGCGTGTCAACGGGTGAATGAAGGGGTGCATATCCGACGTATTAAGGTCGTTTTTCTCATACCAAGTGGCAGAAGGCAGCACTATATCTGAGTATAAACACGTAGTAGACATACGGAAATCAAGTGTTACGACAAGGTCGAGCTTACCTTCCGGTGCTTCTTCATGCCAGACAACCTCACTAGGTTTCTTGCCACCCACTTCACCAAGATCTTTGCCGAGCAAACCATTTTGCGTACCAAGTAGATGCTTGAGCATATACTCATGGCCCTTACCAGAGGACCCGAGAATATTAGACCGCCAGATAAACATATTACGTGGGAAGTTCTTCGGATTATCTGGATCTTCGCAAGCGAAACCAAGGTCGCCGGATTTCAGATTCTCAACAATATAGTCGGCTGATGACTTGCCTTCTGCTTTCGCAGCTTTCGCTACTTTTAGTGGGTTTTCATCCAATTGCGGTGCTGACGGTAACCAACCCATGCGCTCAGACTGCACATTGCAGTCAATAAGCGAGTGATTTTCCCATTTCTCTTTATCCGCAAGTGGCGACAATATCTCATCAACTCCAAGTTTCTCATACCGCCACTGGTTAGAGTGAGCATAAAAGAAGCTGGTTGAGTTCATTTGCCGTGGTGGGCGTGACCAATCGAGACCAAAGGCCAGTGGTTGCCAACCTGTTTGTGGACGTAACTTTTCTTGCCCCACATAGTGAGCCCAGCCACCCCCTGATTTACCAACACAACCACACATAATAAGCATGTTCATGATACCGCGGTAGATCA
>CAXBKT010000165.1:0-7617 GCA_963976155.1 uncultured Kordiimonadaceae bacterium
TCCTGGTGCAGTAATTCTTCAAGTTAATCAGCGTGCAGTAACAGGCCCGCACGAGGTACTGGAGATCACTGAAGCTGCTCGGGAAGCTGGTCGTACAAGTGTATTGGTGCTTATCTCCCTTCGTGGAAATACAGCACACATTCCACTACGCCTTCTCAGAGAACGTGAGGACCGTGAAGAGGAATAATTATTCTTCGGTACTGGGATATTGATAATGAAAAGGGGCTGTTTTCAGCCCCTTTTTTATTGCGTGTAGTATAGGTGAGAAGATTAGATACTTATTCTTTAAAGTCCATCGACGGTTCTTCTTGGATGAAATTCAGTCACTGAATATTGAGCGATGTTATGTATGACAAACGGGTCTTCTTTTAGCAGTGTTTCGATTTTTTCTCTGCAATCGGAAGCGGCTAGAATTACACCGCCAGTACGAGGCACTTTTGGACCAGAAGCTAAGAAAAACCCCTGTTCATAATATTTGTTGACGAACGCCATGTGATCTTCGAGTAACGGTTCAGCTTGTTCAAGGGGCACTATATACGTTACGTCCAGTATGAAGAGGTTGTTGCCAGAAGCGATTAAAGACATTTGTTACTCTCAATGATGCACTAGTTTACTTATCGGCTAATAAAGTCACTGTCTTTATAGCCCTGAAAATACAATAGAGACGTTAAGTCGCCGTAGCGAACGGCTGCTGTTGCTGCAGCTTGTGTTTTTGGTTTGGCATGGTAGGCAATGCCAAGGCCAGCGGCCTCAATCATAGGGATATCATTGGCGCCGTCACCAACCGCTAAGATATCCTCGCGCATTAAGTTTTGCTCGGAAGCTAGGCGTTGTAGGGCTTCGAGTTTGGTTGTTGCGCCACATATTGGGGGGACCACGTGGCCTGTGAGGGCTCCTTCTTCGATTTCAAGAAGATTGGCATGGTTCATATCAAAGCCAATATTTGCCGCTACTTTTGCTGTGAAATATGTAAAGCCACCGGAAACAAGTGCCGTATAGGCTCCGTTTGCTTTCATAGTTTGGATCAAAGTTTTGGCGCCGCCCATAAGACTGATACGGTCATTGTAGCAAGCTGCTAACTGGTCTGTGGTTAAGCCTTTTAGAAGTGCAACACGTTCAGTTAGGGCTGCTTCAAAGTTCAGCTCGCCGCGCATGGCGGCTTCCGTGATTGCAGAGACTTTTTCTTTAAGGCCTACAAAGTCAGCAAGTTCGTCTATGCATTCAACAGGGATCATGGTTGAATCCATGTCGGCAAGAAGCAGCTTTTTACGGCGGTTCTTATCATGCTGAATTGCCCAATCAAGTCCTTCAACGGCATCAAGCCCACCTTGAAGCTTTCTTTTGGCTTCCTCTAGAGATGGGTAATCAAATAGGATGTCACAGGCTTGGCCATCACTTAGATCAGTATGGTCATGGCCACTAATACCAAGTGCCTTTATCGCTTTTGTTTCTAGCTGATCGAGTGACCTGTTAAGCTTTAGGTTGACGACGAGGGTTAAAGCGATATTCATGGGCATAATCCTGAACACGTGAGGGAATATTGAAACAAGCGCTTTTTATTGCAGGTCCAACCGCCAGCGGCAAGTCCGCATTGTCTTTAAAGCTTGCGAGCGATATGGATGGTGTGATTATCAATGCTGATAGCATGCAGGTTTATACTGGTATGAGGGTGGTGACAGCCTGTCCCTCTGAGGAAGACGAAGCTGAGGCCCCGCATAGACTATATCGGTTCCTTGACCCGTCAGAAACATGCTCTGCTGCATTCTGGGCTGAGAAAGCTATGGCCGAAATAGAGGCTGCTTGGGCACATGACCAAATGCCAATCGTAATCGGTGGCACAGGTATGTACTTTAAAGTGCTTCTGGATGGCATTGCCCACATACCTGAAATTCCGGATGAAATTCGAACAGCTGTGCGCTCAGAGTGTGAAGCGGAAGGTAGTGCTCATTTGCATGCGGAGCTCGCCACCTATGATGTGCCTACAGCAGAGCGGCTTTTCCCTGGCGACGGGCAACGTATATGCCGGGCGGTGGAAGTGTACCGGGCTACAGGCAAGCCACTGAGTGATTGGCATAAAGACACTGCGCCGGGATTGATGAAGGCTGCGGACGAGGCCGGGCTTGTTACCAAAATGGTTTTAAACCCTGAAAGAGATGTCCTTTATGACCGGTGTAACCGCCGTTTTGATCAAATGATACTCGAAGGTGCAATTGGGGAGGTTGAGGCTTTGATGGGGCGCGGTCTCGATAAAAGCTTACCTGCGATGCGGGCTCTAGGCGTGCCATCTATCATGGCGTTCTTAAAAGAAGAAATGAGCATTGAAGCAGCAGCAGAAGACGCAAAAATGCAAACGAGACGGTTTGCTAAGCGGCAATTGACGTGGTTTAGGAACCAGTTTTCCGACTGGGATAGGGTATCCACGCAAGATTCTGAAAGTTAATCTTCTCCATTATTGTATAAAAAACTCAAAAAATCTATTGACTGAGTAATATTATTACAATAAAACGCGAATTCTTATAAGGAAACGTGCGCCCGTTGTGGCGCTTTGGTGTATCTAGCCGGGTTTTCTGTGAGAGTTTGAGTAATATATTCAAACATGTGGGTAGCTGCATGTTGTTGTTATTATTGTTGTTTGATGTTTTTACCGCCTGTGTTGGTGTTATTTTAATACGAATATGACCTTCTTTGAAGGCTGAAATGACAGGCGAAATGGATAGTAGATATGACGAAGACGGACCAAAATACAGCCGCTACTGCGGTAGATGAAAACACTTTGATGTCGGGCGCTGAGATGATTCTCAAAGCGCTAACGGATCTTGGTGTGGAAGTCATTTTTGGGTATCCGGGCGGTGCGGTACTGCCAATCTATGACGAAATTTTCAAACAAAATCGCATTAAGCATATTTTGGTGCGCCATGAGCAAGCGGCGACACATGCGGCGGAAGGCTATGCGCGGTCAACTGGTAAGCCAGGTGTTGTGCTGGTGACAAGTGGTCCGGGTGCGACGAACGCAGTAACGGGCCTGACGGATGCGATGCTTGATAGTATCCCAATGATATGCATCACAGGGCAGGTTGCACGGCACCTTATTGGGAATGATGCATTCCAGGAAGCGGATACTGTTGGTATTACGCGTCCTTGTACGAAACATAATTATTTGGTGCAGGACACAGCTGACGTACCGAGTGTTATCAACGAAGCTTTTTATGTAGCAACAAATGGCCGGCCCGGCCCTGTTGTTATCGACATGCCGAAAGACGTACAGGTTGAAAAAGCAGTTTATAAAATTAAAGGCCCTGCAGAGCACCGCACGTACCGACCTCAAATCGACGGCGATGAAGCGGCGATCCGTAAAGCCGTTAAAATGCTCGCGGGCAGTACGCGGCCAATTATTTATTCAGGTGGCGGTATCATTAATAGTGGACCGGAAGCCTCTATTCTCTTGACGGAGTTTGCGCGCTTAACAGGTATGCCTGTTACCAATACCCTTATGGGCCTCGGGGCGTATCCTGCAAGCGATAAGCAGTTCCTTGGTATGCTTGGTATGCACGGTACATGGGAAGCAAATCACGCAATGCATGACTGTGATGTCATGTTTGCGATTGGCGCACGTTTTGATGACCGAGTGACCGCCCGTGTTGATGGCTTCTCACCTGACTCTAAAAAAATCCATGTTGATATTGATCTTTCAAGCATCAACAAAAATGTGCATGTAGATGTTCCGATCATTGGGGATGCGCGTTCCGTACTGCGCCGTATGATTGATATCTGGAATGAAGAAGGCTACGGCAAAAAGCAACCGTCTTTGGATGCTTGGTGGGCGCAGATCGAAAAGTGGCGTGAGCGCAAGTGCCTCTCTTACACTGACAGTGATGAAGTGATCATGCCGCAAAAAGCGCTTGAGCGTTTGTACCACTATGTGCAGGGCAAAGATGCGATCATTTCAACGGAAGTTGGTCAGCACCAAATGTGGGCGGCTCAGTTCCTCGGGTTTGAAAAACCAAATCGCTGGTTAACATCTGGTGGCCTCGGCACGATGGGGTACGGTCTGCCAGCTGCGATGGGTGCGCAAATTGCTTATCCTGACAGGCTTTGTATAGATGTGGCGGGTGAAGCCTCAATCCAAATGAATATTCAGGAACTCGGGACCATTGCGCAGTATAACTTACCGGTGAAGCTTTTCATCATGAATAACGAATATATGGGCATGGTGCGCCAGTGGCAGGACCTCACGTTTGATGGGCGCCACTCGGAAAGTTATTCTGACAGTTTGCCTGACTTTGTCATGCTCGCGCAAGCATACGGCATTAAGGGGCTGATGGTGGATGACCCCGCTAATCTTGATGCAACCATTAAAGAGATGCTTAATCACGATGGCCCTGTTGTTGTGGATTGCCGTGTCGCGAAGCTTGAGAATTGTTTCCCTATGGTGCCTGCGGGTGCCGCGCATAATGAAATGCTTCTTCCCGGTGATAATGTCACCAAAACTGAAGGGGATGCAGCACTGGCGATGGTGTAAACCCTGAATTAGGATTTTAAAGATAGCCTGAGAGCATGTTGGCGGCGTTAGATATTCTTCCCCCCTCGAATATTGCTCCACACGCTCTCAGGCGAACCGACATAGAATAGAAGAGTTTTAGTAATGGATGGCTCGATGAAAGATTTAGGTACAACTCAGCGGCATACGATCAGCGTGATCGTGGACAACGAAGCTGGTGTGCTCGCACGGGTCAGTGGTCTGTTTTCCGGCCGTGGCTACAATATTGAAAGCCTGACGGTGGCAGCACTTGATGACGGCAAGCAACGTTCACGGGTAACGCTTGTCACTAAAGGTACCAGAATGGTGATTGAGCAGATCAAAGCACAGCTTGATCGTTTGGTACCCGTACACAAAGTGGCTGACCTAACAATAGAAGGTGATTTTGTCTCGCGCGAGCTTGCGCTCGTGAAGGTGATGGGCACCGGTGAAAAACGTGTGGAAGCACTGCGACTTGCCGAAGCATTTCGCGCTAGTGTGGTTGATAGTACCACAACAAGTTTTGTTTTTGAGCTCACGGGCTCCGCTGAAAAGCTCGGCGCGTTTGTTGAGCTGATGGGTGAACTCGGCCTTGTTGAGGTTGCGCGAACTGGGGCTGCGGCCTTAGGGCGTGGCAGTGAAGGCCTCTAAATAATTAAATAATTAATGAAGATATTAACGATAGATACCCCCTAAAGGATTAAGTAAAATGCGTGTTTATTTTGATAGTGATGCAGACGTTAACTTGGTGAAGGATAAAACTGTTGCCATCGTTGGTTACGGTAGCCAAGGCCACGCCCATGCAGGCAACCTACGTGACAGCGGCGTTAGCCGTGTTATCGTTGCCCTGCGCGAAAGTTCAGGCACTCGCAAAAAAGCAGAAGCTGCTGGCTTTGAAACAATGACAGCAACCGAAGCTGCCAAAGTTGCAGACATGGTTATGGTGCTTGCACCAGACGAGCATCAAGCAGGCATCTATGCTGATGAGCTTGCTGGCAACATGAAAGAGGGCGCTGCCCTTATGTTCGCCCACGGTCTTAACATTCACTTCGGCCTTATCGAAGCACGCAAAGACCTTGACGTGATCATGGTTGCACCAAAAGGCCCGGGCCACACAGTGCGCGCACAGTACGCAATGGGCAAAGGCGTTCCTTGCCTTATCGCCGTGCACCAAGATGCATCTGGCAAAGCGCATGATCTTTGCCTTTCATACGCATCAGCAATTGGTGGTGGCCGCTCTGGTATCATTGAAACAAACTTCCGCGAAGAGTGTGAAACTGACCTGTTCGGTGAGCAAGCTGTTCTATGTGGTGGTGTTTCTGAGCTTATTAAAGCTGGTTTCGAAACACTCACTGAAGCTGGTTACGCACCAGAAATGGCATACTTTGAGTGCCTGCACGAAGTGAAGCTGATCGTAGACCTTATCTACGAAGGTGGCATCGCGAACATGCGTTACAGCGTATCTAACACAGCTGAATACGGCGACTATAAAACAGGCCCGCGTATCATCACTGATGAAACGAAGGCTGAAATGAAACGTGTGCTCGAGGACATCCAGCAGGGCCGTTTCGTAAAAGATTTTATCACTGACAATAATGCCGGCAACCCTGAGCTTAAGGCCCACCGCGGCCTAGCTGAGCGTCATCCAATTGAGGAAGTGGGCGCCAAGCTTCGCGGCCTTATGCCTTGGATGCAAGAAGGCAAGCTCGTTGATAAAGATAAGAACTAACCCTCAATAAGAAAGACTAGCAACCAACTTATAAGGCGTCCCATCTGGGTCGCCTTTTTTGTGAGTGTAATAGGGTTAGTATGAGCTAGGTAGGGATTCCAAATTCAGAGAGAGACCGTGAAACTGATATTACTTGCGGCAGGGAAGTTGCGGTGCTGTGGCCTGAGGAGTAGTTTGTACAATAGTTGCAACCATATGATCAGGGTGAGCTGCTGCCCACTGCTTGTCTTTGTGGCTATAGATTTTAACGAGTGCGAAACACAGCACACCGCCCATTAACAGTGAGAAAAATACGCCTCCTGCCTTCTCCATCAACCAAATCCTTCCGAAGCTCTGATAAGATACTCTTGCAGTTTAGGGAAAAATTCACACACATAAAATGTACATTTTCGTGATGTGGGGGCACGAAAGTTTATTTGCTCGTTGAGGCCCCGTGACTCCTCATTATTTTCTTGTTTATATTTTGATGCACCCTTGCCCTAGAGGGGGCGGATGCAGCCTCTAATAAACCAGCGAAAAGCACGGTCACCGTTGGCGGCGAAAATTGTACATCACTGTGTATTTCTTTGTTGTTTGCACTAAAGAGGCAGTAAGCTCGAGCAGTGTCTCGCCTATGGGCGAGCGGGCGACTTCTCTCACGAAAAATAGATGGGGCGTTTAAAGTTTGCGGTGAACAGAGCTTGTGAAGGTCGGAAATATGTTACTGTATAACTGAACTTAATGGTTACTGGGAGGGAAACTATGGTTGCGGTGGTTTATGACAGACGGGATATTCTGAAATTTACGAGCGCTTTTGGTGCGCTGATTGTAACTGGGGCACATGCGTCGGTCGCGCAGGATGCTGAAGGGCGGGCAACAGGCCTTTCTCCCATGGTGGAAATTCACCCAGATAATAGCATTAAAATATTTTATCCAAACCCAGAAATGGGGCAAGGCAGCGGTACATCAGTACCGATGATTTTTGCAGAAGAAATGGGCGCTGACTTTAGCCTTGTATCTGTTGAGCCGATGCCGCTGATGCTTGCGAAAAATGAGGATGGAAGTATTCGGTGGCGTGTGGTGCCGCAGGGTGCTGGCGGCTCAACAAGCATTACAGGGGCATGGGCGCGAGTGCGAACGATTGCGGCGACGACGCGCCAGCTTTTGCTTTTGGCTGCAGCGGAAAAATGGGGTGTGGCAGTTAGTGGATTAGTTGCCTGCAATAGTCATGTGACAAACCCGAAATCGGGTGCAAAGCTCTCTTATGGGGCGCTTGCAGAGGCTGCTGCTCAGGTTGCTCTTCCCTCTAACTTTGAACCCATTTTGAAACAAAAGGCTGACTATACCCTGCTCGGCAGATCGCAGCCGCAGAAGGATATTGGTAAGATTGTCA
>CAXBKT010000166.1:0-7518 GCA_963976155.1 uncultured Kordiimonadaceae bacterium
AGAAGGAGCACACCTTGCTCTGTAATTTTGAGGGATCCAAATTCCATATCTGAAACAAGAAAGCCCCTTGCCATCAACTGCCGTGCGATTGATTTCCACTCATTGATGCCATATTCTTTACCAATCCCAAAAGTTGGCAAAGAACTATGACCAAGCTGCTCTACTCGGTCCGTTATTTTACCGACGAGGATATCAACAATATGAGCAACACCGTAACTTTGCCCTGTTCGGTAGACAGCAGATAATATTTTTTGCCCAATATCCGTTGCTTCAACCATATCTCTTGGGTCATCGCACAAATCGCAGTTACCACACTTGTCTGTCTCAACCACATCACCAAAGTAAGTTAGAAGAGATGTACGCCTACACTCAGGTGCTTCACAAACGGACAGCAAAGCATTGAGCCGATGATGTCCCCTACGCCTATGATCCTCAGAACCGCCTTCATTATCAATAAACATACGGCGCATACGGATATCATCCATACCGTAGAGCATATGCGCAACAGCAGGTTCCCCGTCCCGGCCAGCCCTGCCAATCTCCTGATAATAAGCTTCAGGCGATGCTGGCAAATCAGTATGGAAGACAAACCTAATATCAGGCTTATCAATGCCCATTCCAAACGCGATAGTCGCGACCATAATCAAATCAGATTCCGCCATAAACCTATTTAGGTTCTCAGCTCTTTGCTCATTCGACATACCGGCATGATAAGATAACGCATTATAGCCCTGTTCAACCAACAAGGCTGCTGCTTCTTCTGTTTTCTTGCGGGACAGACAATAAACAATGCCATTCTCAGAAGCTAACCCTGATGCCTTTTTCCTAGCCTCAAGAAACCGTTTCAGCTGTTGTTTCCAGCCATTCTTAATCTCAACATTCAGGCTAATATTTGGCCGATCAAAACCAGTTAAATAGGTTTTAACATTACCCGAAAATATCTTCTCGCATATTTGGTCTCTAGTGCCATGGTCCGCCGTCGCTGTAAGTGCAATAATTGGTACAGCAGGGAATCTTTTATGAAGCTCCGATAAGCCTTCATACTCAGGCCGAAAAGCTGCCCCCCACTGAGAAATACAGTGTGCTTCATCAATCGCAAAAAGCCCCACCCTGAGCCGGGAAACTGCCTCAAGCATTCGAGCGGTCATTAATTTTTCCGGGGAAAGGTACAAAAGCCTTAAGGCACCATTCTGCATCTTCTGCCAAATAGCTTGATTATCTTCCTTTGAGTTATTGGAATTAATAGAAGCAGCTTCAACACCCAGTATCCGAAGAGCCTCAACCTGATTTTGCATCAGTGAGATAAGGGGGGAAATCACAATTGTCAGGCCCTCTTGCAACAATGCAGGCACCTGAAAACAAAGGGATTTTCCAGCCCCGGTGGGCATCACGACAAGGGCATTCTCACCCGCCATAACATGCTCAATGACATCAGCCTGCTTACCCCGGAACTCTTTATACCCAAAAACATCATGAAGCACCGTCTCTGCCAGTTGTTTTTGCATTGATACTCCACACCATCAGGCTATTATTCACAGCTGTGCGCCCCTCATACAGGAGCAACGCGAAAGATGGAACCGTCTTTCATCTACAAAAACAATATTCTGTTCTTGCATCCCTCATTTAAGCGAGGCACCCTCGCCTTTTCTTATCTCTGAGATATCAAATACAGCGAGGCCCCTGTCGGAAATGGAATATCAAACCATTCTAAATTATATTGCTGAAGCCGTGCGCCCGAGTTTTGGCAAAGGTAAAGTCGCAGACTATATCCCTGCACTTGCTGAGGTGTCTCCGCAGAAATTTGGTATGACACTGCAGCTCGTTAGCGGAGAACGCTTTAGTATAGGTGATCATAACGAACCCTTTTCTATCCAAAGTATCTCAAAGCTCTTTGTACTTCAGCTCGTCATGTCACACTTGGGCGAGATGGTATGGACACGCGTCGGTAAAGAGCCATCCGGCGACCGCTTCAATAGCCTAATGAAGCTTGAGCACGAGGCAGGCATCCCCAGAAACCCTTTTATCAATGCTGGTGCAATTGCGACGCTTGATCTACTGATGAGCCTTAAAGGTAATGCAAGGCACCGTATTCGAAATTATCTACGGTATCTGTCAATGGACGACAGCATTGATGTAAATAAAACTGTAATGCAGTCGGAAATCGACCACGCCCATATCAACCGTGCAATGGCAAACTTAATGAAAGCACATGGTAACCTGAACGGTGATGTCGAAGAAATTATTGAAACTTATTGTTATCAATGCGCTTTGGAAATGACCTGCGAAGATTTAGCTATTGCGGGCCTCCCTCTTGCTTCGGCGGGGTATTCCAGTTTGCACGGTGACGCAATTTTATCAAAAAGCCAAATCAAGAGGATCAACGCGGTTATGCTGACCTGTGGTATGTACGACAGTGTTGGTAGCTTTGCATACCGGGTTGGTTTACCCGCCAAAAGCGGCGTGGGAGGTGGTATTTTGGCTATTGTGCCCGGAGTAATGTCTATCGCCGTTTGGGCACCAGAACTTGACGCTTTTGGCAATTCCTATGTAGGCACTACCGCACTTGAGATGTTTACCAGCATGACCCACTCAAGCGTGTTTTGATATTTGAGAATTCGAGTATTTGGTTAGGTGGCCCACTCTGATGCCCTGTGCGCTATCGGTTAAGCCGGCGCATGGGGTGACTTTCTTTCCAAAGAAGGGGGGGGGCTCATCTGCACTGAAAAAAACACAGCCCAGAAGGACCACCTAGCTCGCTAATCCCGCGTGGGGATAATTATCATACGGTCCTATCGTCGGTGGAACTTATGAGCTTGCTTTTTCGATTTCACACGACCAACATTTTCAGGCAGTTGCCAGCTTTCAAGCTCGTCGCCTGTTCCATAATTATCGTCGTCATACTCATAATCATCGTCATACCCATACTTGAATTTTTCTGAATACCGTTTTGTGTATGATGCCATGGTTTTCTCCTGTGTTTGGCAATCAAATATCTCATTAGTTTCTTTTGAACCTCTAATACATGACCAATTTACAGGAGTTTACAATCATATAAAGCGAATATAATATGACATTAATATTCATATATTAAATAGATAAGGTTTATCGTGGACATTACTCATATCAGGACATTTCTGGCCGTAATTGAAACCGGTAGTTTTTTAGGTGCCGCCAAAATAGTCCACGTAACCCAGTCCACAGTTAGCGTCCGTATCCGCACCCTAGAAGAGCGCCTTGGAACATCCCTATTTTCCAGGGGTAAACAAGGCGCTGTACCAACGCCCAGTGGTATCCAGTTTTTGCATCATGCATCTGCTATGGTGCGTCTGTGGGACCAAGCTCGTATGGATGTTGGGCTTTCCATAGGACATAACACTGTCATACGTATTGGCGGGCAAGTCAGCCTATGGGATGGATACCTGATACCCTGGCTTGCATGGATGCGGCGTAATGCGCCAGATATAGCCCTCCGAGCAGAAATGGGCCACGCCTTAGCCCTTACGCAGCAACTTGTTGAAGGCTCACTTGATTTTGCAGTTATGTACCGACCACAACACCGCCCAGGCTTTTTAGCTGAGAAAATTTTCGAAGAAGAAATCATTCTCGTCAGCACAGACCCCAACAAGCAGGATATCTTTGATGACAGCTATGTCTTATCCTATTGGGGCCCTGAATTTCAGGCTGATCATGCCCTGAACTTTCCTGACTTAACGGCCCCTACATTATCAATGGACTTGGGTACAAGAGGTATTGAATACTTACTGATAAACGGCGGCTCCTGCTACATGCCTAGACGGGTCGTAGCAAACATGCTCAATGCTGGCAAATTATGGGAAGTAGATGACAAACCAGCTTTCAAGTATCCCGCTTATGTGATGTTTTCACAAGCCATCGAACAAGAAGTTGTCTCGTCAGTAATGACAGGCTTAAAAGCCTGCGCTGTAAATGCTGGTGTAGCAAGTTCCATTTAAATGCTGACGCTCATTTGGAATAATAGTTTTGAGACAACCAATTCGGTAAGTGAACGCGCGCCGTTCAAACCTTAAAAGTGGTTTCACTTAAAAGGATATACTTTGACAATCTCCACAGATTAAGCATCTTTATAAGCGAAACAGAACAAACACGATGCAAAGGGGGCTATCATGACGGCATACCGAAAAACACTAAGGACCATCGCCGTGTTCAGCCTGATGGCGCTTCCTTCTTCGGCCTTGTTTGCATCAAACCCCATTATCGTTGGCGGCGAGGGGAAAACATGCCTTGAAGACAGTGGCTGTATAAACCGTTTTCATTCCGACATTCCCATGACCACTAAAGCCAAAACTGGCGAAGACATTCTTTTCCGCACACGCGATGCCGCTGATATCTTTGGTATTGCAGCTAAGCAACCTTCAACCATACCCCGTAATCCAACAATTGATTTTGGTCGGATTCATCCGGTGACAGGGCCAGTATATATTGAGGACGCCAGTGCGGGCGACGTACTTGCCGTTACAATCAAAAAAATTACACCGGGGAAGTATGCTTGGACATCAGCCGGGTCTTTTGGTTTTGCGTCGGATCTTAGCCCGGGTGAAATGCTAGTAATGTGGAATTTGGAAGACGGTTATGCAACGAGCCCCGATTTGCCGGGCATAAGAATACCAGCAGCCGCATTTCCAGGCATTGTAGCAACTATGCCAAGCCCAAAAGACCTTCCGAATATTTTAAGCAGGGAATCTGCACTACATAAAGCGGGAGGTGTTGTAAGCCTCCCTGATAGCAACATGGCCTCACCAAGTGAACTCTGCGGCCCTGAAGGCAGTGCAAAGGATGAATGCTTACGTACTATTCCTCCCCGTAAACACGGCGGCAACATGGATATTAGATACCTCAAAGAGGGTGTCACCATTTATCTGCCGTGTAACATCAAGGGCTGTGGACTTGCGATTGGCGACTTGCACTTTGCACAAGGGGACGGAGAAATTGGTGGGTCGGCTATCGAAATGTCAGCGGATGTGCTCGTGACCACAGAAATACTGAAGGATGGCCCGGACCTTTCTCATGGTCCCCACTACCGCGGAGCATCCAGTTTACTCGATATACCGTCTCGTGAATTTTATGCTGTCACAGGTTTTCCATTCAAAGAGGCAGGAACACTAACTCCAGAAAGTGCCTATGTCACAAAAGACACAGCATTGGCACTCGAAAGTCTCTCCAACGACATCAACTTGGCTGCCCGTAATGCAACCGATAGCATTCTAGATTATATTGTAAAAACATATGGTTACAGCCGCCTTCAAGCCTACATTATTGCGAGCGTTGCCGTGGATATTCGTATCGCCCAACTGGTAGATGCACCCAATGTTGGCGCTACCGCCTTGTTACCACTTGATATTTTCGGCCATACTAACGAATAGCTTTTTGAGCTACAACTGAGCTTGTTATGTGTCATTACAAGCTCAGTTCCTTAATCCTCCGCCGAAGCGGCTCCTTTGAAACACGTAGTTTTTTAGCCCACGCATTCAAGCCACCAGATATTTCAGAAACTGTAGATTTAATTTCATCATCGCCAATATCTTCGATACGGCGAATACTCTCTGCTTGATCGATCAATTCGTAAAGAATAGTTCTTGAGATATTTAGGGCCTCGGCTGCCCCTTTTATGCTCCAATCATTTTCGTCAAGCGCCACGATAATATCAGCTTCAGTAACCGTTGTTTTATCCCTGTAGCTTGCTTTAGGCTTTGACGTCACCTCTTGGTGCGGTAAAGGCTCGCACGCACTTTCAATCGGTGTCCGTATTACATCCGGCACCTGATCAATTGCCATCTGCTGCACAACATTTCTAAGTTCCCGCACATTGCCTGGCCAACTATAAAGGGCAAGGCTTCCAATCCACGGCGCAAGAGAAGGCGTACGCCCCAAGTTACCTTGCTGACCAAGAAAATGAATAATCATTAGGCCAATATCCACGCGCCGTTCACGCAGTGGTGCCATCGTCAAAACTATGTTCTCCAACCTCCTCAGTAAAGGCTGACTAAAGTATTTAGCCTCTAGTGCTCTGTCCGTTGCTGCGATAACACGAGCTGAAGTTTTTCTTAATTGAGTTTCGCCGACACGCCTGTATTCACCCGTCTCTAATATCCTCAGCAGCATTGCCTGAATACTTGCAGGGGCATCGCCAACCTCATCAAGGAAAATACTGCTAGTTGTGGCTTGTTCAAACAACCCCATGCGATCACGTGCAGCACCGGTAAATGCACCCTTCGAGGCACCAAACAAATCAGCCGCACCCAACTCACTAGATAGGGTTGCCATATTTAGGGACACCATGGTTTCCGCCGCACGGGCACTTGCTAAATGCAAAGCCTGAGCAGCCAGTTCTTTCCCGGTCCCTGTCTCACCTCTGATCAGTACAGGTAAATCTGTAGGGCCTGCCCGTTCAATCGTTTGCCATGTTTGTTGAATTTGTGCACTAACACCTAGCAGCCCAGCCTTATGAGGTGCATTCGAGTGCTGCACCGGTCCCATAAAAATTGATAAAACCACACTGTTTGCCAACGTCAGAATAATATCAGCACCAAGCTCACTCAACGCCGCCACCGTTGGTTCTGAAATTAGCCGACCATTAACCATCACAAGCATTTTGCTTGCGGGTGGTGTAATTAAAAACCCACCCCGCCCCAAATATTTGACCATTACTGCTTTTCGGGAAATCCTCTGGTCAGCTAACGGGCACTCTGTTCCATTATTGATATTCTTAAACAGAGGCATCGTACGAGATAATCCAGATACGATGTTTTCTCCCGTATTAAGGAAAGCTATATCTCCTATACGTGAAAAATCAGGATGCCAAACCACCCCCAAGCTTGGCACCAACTGGTCAGCAGCTGTCGGCATTTCACTCAGCGGTACAGCGATTGTTTCATCAATATTAAATAATTGATCTTCTTTGGTATTTTCCGATCTGACCTGATCATTATCCGCCATAGTTTACCCCAAAATACCTTCGCCAATCACCGCCGAATGGTCACGTCCCATAAATAATCTAATTAAAGACTTAACATTTACCGCAATACCGTCTTTAGTTAGCATAACAATCGCGACTAAGTTGCGCGAGCCTTTTGTGACTGGATAAGTGAACCATCTTTTATGCCTGAGAAAATTGGTCGATATATCGTAGGTCAAGCCCTTGGTGCGGGAGCACATGGTGCCGTGTGGCAGGCAGAAGACACGCTGCTTGGCCGGACAGTCGCACTAAAGCTGTTAAAGCCAACCGGCCCCGATACGGAAGGCTTTAACAAAAGCCTTCAGGAGGCACAGACCCTTGCCAAGCTCAATCACCCTAACATTGTAACACTCTATGAGATATCTGAGCATGACGGCCAACACTATCTGGTGATGGAATATCTTGACGGTGTACCCTTGCATGACTATTTGGCAACCCAGTCGACGAAGCTGTCTTTTGAGGATTTGGCCAAGTTAATGGCACAACTTGTCGATGCCTTAAAAACAGCTCATGCGCACGGCATTGCC
>CAXBKT010000167.1:0-7495 GCA_963976155.1 uncultured Kordiimonadaceae bacterium
CCAACCCCTGAGCCAACGCCGGAACCAACTCCTGAGCCAGACGTTGGCCCACCACCACCGCCGCCACCACCGCCGCCGCCTGAAGTGAAAGAACTTATTCTTGATGCTGGTGGTGGGGATGATGAAATATATGACCCGGTTATTCTTGGGAATGCAATTGAGCTAAATGGTTGTGGCTCTACATTCGAGAACGAAGTTATCTGTAGCCTTGGTGACAGCTCTGATTTTGAGATCGTTTGGCTATTAGGTGACACTGAGCTAGGTACAGGTACGCAGTTAACTATTCAAACAGGCGCAGGCACCTTGTTTGATAGTACGCAAGACAATATCCAGTTCACAGCTGCAGTACGTTATGACGGTGTACTTTTAGCAAACGGCACGGTCCTTAATATTGGCTCAAATGATGGCAGCGGGGGGCCATTCTTCCCTGGCGACATCATTCTGACAAGTCTCGATACCGCATTGATTAGCATCATCGCTGCACCAGTATCTGAACCAGGTGCATTGTTTCTTCTAGCCCCAGGGCTAGTATATATGGCTAACCGTGAGCGCAGACGTAGACGCAAGAAAAAAACGGCAACAGCCTAAGAATATTAGGCTTACATTATAAAAAAAGGCGCTGATACATCAGCGCCTTTTTCTTTATGTTACTTGAATACTACATGCCGTATTCATCAACTCCACTAGAAAGAAGTCGGGCAAGGCCTAAGACTTTTTTCCGAATTCTTGGGTCAGCAATACGATAGTATGCTTCAACAAGCTCTTGAGTTTCTTGCCTTTCAAACGCTTCCCCATCAAGCGCTTCTAGGCTTTCATTGTACCCTGGTAATTTGGTTTCAGCACCCTCAAAGAAATAGGCGACAGGCACGTCCAATGTTGTCGACATCTTAAATAGCCGACTAGAGCCAATACGATTGGTTCCACGCTCATATTTTTGGACCTGCTGAAAAGTGACACCCAACTCTTTTCCTAATTGAGTTTGTGATAAACCCAACATTTTTCGGCGAGCTCTTACCCTTTGTCCCACATGCACATCAACTGGGTCAGGACTTTTAATCATGTAACTCTCTCTCCGGTGATTGGCTACCTAACTATAATCTTTTGTGAGATAAGCTTCTAGGCCAAAATACAACTATTCTGGGAACCCCTGAGGCACGGTAGCATGTAATTTTTCACCATTCTTTTTTTTATAGCAAATTCAATTACTAGACCCCATATGCAGCAAACTACACGGTTCTATTATAATACGCAACTAGTCGAACTTGAAGAGAAACTAAAAGGAGAAAACTACAATCATTAGCCGAATCAACACATGATCACGCAAGCGATTTCTCGCATAACTCGCGTACATCATCACTAAGGTTTTTATGGCTCATAATCCACATCAATGCATCTTGCATATGCAGGCTGGCGTTTTCATCTAAACGCCTATACCGCCCAAGCGGCGCAAAAAGTTTCGCAGCGGTCTGTGGATTAACTTTGTCAACTTCAACGATTGTCTCAGCTAAAAACCTATACCCCTCACCGCCAGCAGTATGAAACCGCACTTGATTCATCATAGAAAAACTAGAAACAAGAGACCGTACACGGTTAGGGTTTTTATAAGTGAATGCTGAGTGTTTCGTTAATGCCCTAACAATATCCACAGTATCGTCTCGTTTACTCAAGGCTTGAACTGCAAACCATTTATCAATAACTAAAGCGTCATCTTGCCACTTCGCGTAGAAAGCCTCTAACACATGCGGCCTAATATCCATCTTGCCGTGTGCAATGAGCTGCAAAGCAATCATCCGGTCTGTCATATTATCAGCCGAATTATAATGATCTACCACAATTGCTTCTCCCTCAGGGATAGCAGCAAGATATGAGAGAAGAACATTCCTCAAACGACGCTTAGCCTTATTTTGAGGTAAAAGATCATAAGTAGCTAATTTCTCTTGCTGGTACCGCTCCAACAAAACATCAAAATTTTCGCGAGCCAAAACTTCAACCAAAGCCTCACGTGCATTATGTAGTTCATCAGGCTTAAAAACGCTCATCCGCTGCCCCAAATCAACTTCTAGCGGCAGGGATATAAGCTCTGCAACCAATGCAGGGTCAGCATTTTGGTCTTGAAGTGCGCCTGTAAACGAGGCTTGGAAAGGGCTGTCTTTGGAGATTTTTTTTCCACCAACAGCCACGAGTATTTCATTTGCCGCTAAAGTCTGAGCAGATTCCCAGCGTACAAATGCATCTTTATCGTGCCTTGCAAGGAAAGACAGGTCACTCGCATTCAAATCGTGTTCTAGTTTAACTGGTGCTGAAAACCCTCTAAGTGGGCTTAAAACTGCACCTTCAGGCACACCTTTAAAAGTAAATGTCTCCCGCTGTGCAGTAACATTGAGTATACAGTCTTCACCGCGCCAGATCCCATGATCAATAATTTCAGGCCTAATGCTTTTCCCTGATTGATCTAACCAGCCTACAACAACTGGCATATGGAAAGGCTTTTTTTCCTGCTGACCAGGAGTTGCAGAGCAAGATTGCTCAATAGTTAGGACGACATCCTTGCCTGAACGCTTATAATGCAAACTAACCACCGGCGTACCAGCTTGTGAATACCACAGCCTAAACTGGCCTAGGCCCGCACCGCTGGCATCCTCCATAGCGCGTACAAAATCCTCACAGGTCACAGCTTGGCCATCAAACCGTTCGAAATATAGATCCATACCACGACGAAAAGCATCAGCGCCAACCAACGTGTGCATCATGCGAATAACTTCTGCGCCTTTATTGTAAATGGTAACCGTATAGAAATTATTGATTTCAACGTACTGTTCAGGGCGCACAGGGTGCGCAAGCGGTCCAGCGTCTTCCGGGAATTGGAGCAAACGCAGGATACGCACATCCTCTATTCGTTTCAATGCCCGAGAGGCCAAGTCACTAGAAAACTCTTGGTCCCTAAAAACCGTGAGGCCTTCCTTCAAACTTAGCTGAAACCAATCACGACAAGTAACACGGTTACCCGTCCAATTATGGAAATACTCATGCCCGATAACACCTTCAACATGGTCAAAGTCACTATCAGTTGCCGTTTCTGGGCTCGCTAGCACGTATTTAGTATTAAAAACGTTCAAGCCTTTGTTTTCCATCGCACCCATATTAAAGTCTGACACAGCAACGATATTATATATGTCGAGGTCATACTGCAGACCGTAAACGTCTTCATCCCATTTCATCGCGCGCTGTAGCGCCCCCATGGCATAAGCACTTTTCTCGATATCCGCTGCAGCAACATAAATATTAAGTTCTACAAGCCTACCTGAGGCCGTAACGAACTGATCAGTACGGCATGCCAAGTCTCCCGCGACTAAAGCAAAAAGGTAAGAAGGTTTTGGGTGAGGATCATGCCACTCAGAAAAATGCCGTCCCTGCTCCAAATTGCCAACATTTCCCTTGTTGCCATTAGACAGTAAGATAGGAAACTTGGCTTTATCTGCCTCTATACGAACACTATAGCGTGCTAATACATCCGGGCGATCCAAACAGTATGTTATATGGCGAAAGCCTTCAGCCTCACACTGTGTACAAAAATTACCGCCTGAATGATACAACCCCTCCAGCCTTGTATTTTCATGAGGCCTAAGCTTCGTTGTAACTCTTAGCTTAAAGGTATTTGGTACAGTGGAAATTTCCAGATAGTTGGCACCACAGTCAAATTGATCTGTAGTGAGACGCATGCCATCTAGCTCAAGCGCCTCTAATTCCATATATTTGCTGCCATCAAGCTTAAGCGCTTTAGCATGGTCTCCACAACGCTGAACCAAGCTTTCAGCAACTACCACTGCATGATCATCAAACAAATGAAACTTTAGATCAATTTCTTCTATTGTAAATGTCGGCGGCGTATAATCCGCTAGAAAAACTTCCTGCTTCGCCTCAGGTCCGGCAATACCTCCACCCACAATTAAACTCTCTTACGGCGGTTTCTAACGTTATCAACAGCGTAATCAAGCGGCAATGCAGTAGTATATTTAATACGCTCCATAGCAAATGAAGAGCTCACGTCTGTTAGCTGTACTTTTTTTATCAGGCTTTTATAGAAAACATCATACGCCGCCATATCAGGCACAACAACGCGCATTAAATAATCAATCTCACCACTCATTCGGTACAGCTCAACTACCTCTGGGAAATCACAACAAATCTCAGCAAATTCATCTAGCCATTCCCAATTGTGTTCATTGGTTCGAATAGCGACAAACACATCAAGCGGCACATTAACCTTGTTTCTGTCAACAAGTGCGACCCTACGGGTGATATAACCTTCTTGCTCAAGAATCTGTATACGTCGCCAACATGGAGTTGTAGACAAACCAACAGCTTCCGCAATTTCAGCAGTACTGAGAGTGGCATCCTTTTGCAGTAGATTTAGAATTTTACGATCAATATCATCCATGAGTTGGCCTCGTTTCATAGTAAAACCATACCAGTAAATGGCTTTTCTGTAGCTTCACATTTCAATAAGTGGGATAGCCTAACACCAAGGGATCAGACCATTCTTTGTATTTAGCATGTATCACGATAATACAAGCCGCATCTAGATTAATTATTACTATTTTTGGCTTTTATTGAAAAAATGATCTAATGATAGCTTCCCTGGTCCCATGCATAGGATCATTCCAAGCGCAGCAATCCAAGTTACGTGGTCTGTAAAGTGGTTCGGGTACACAAATAACTGGATAAACAGGGTCATTCCTACCAACCCGAGTGCACCAAGGCGAGAAGCAACACCCACAAACACCATTATGGGAAGAATGGTTTCAGCATAAAGGGCAAGTTGCGCGGCCAATTCGGGGTCAATAAAACTGATGCCATACTCTTCTTCGAAAAGGGTGCCCTGAAAATCATTGATTTCCCAATAGTTTTCACCGGCTTTCGTGCGCCCAGAATCATAGAAAATTTTTGCGACCCAAGCCCGCATCCACAATAATACAAAATCCCTCATCTCAAAGGGCTTACCCATTTGAGCATAAAAATCGATTATTTTGTCTCTAATTCCAGACACAGATACTCTCCATAAAATTATTGAGTAATGACTATATTTTTCGCGGCAAGAGTGCGCATAACACCAGCCTGCTGTTCTTCCGTTAGTGCCAACCTGGTGCTCAACATATGCACAGCTTTCAATTCCTGTTCATCGATAATACTAAGCTTCACTTCAAGTCCATCAAGTATCACAGCAACATTCTGCCCACCGGACTCAATATGAACGGCTTCTGGCACTAATTGCCCCATACCAACCATCCAAAGCTGCAAAAGCGGGTAGTCGCTTTCGATAAACCTTACATTCGGATTAAGCGTGCATCCTTCAACGCTCGTTTCAACAGGGCAAGCTCCTTCGTCAAGAGCTTTCACATGCTGAAGCTCATGAACAGCCCATTCCAAAGCTGCCAAATCTGCAACATAAATAACATCAACAGCATGCGGATAGCCCCGTAGAAAAGAGGAAAAATCTGCGCCAAACTGCTCCAATTTAGGGTCTTTTGGTGGCCGTTCTTTAATAAATAGCTTTGCTGCAGAGCGCAGGAATTCCTCCCCAACAAAAGCTGCAGTTAAAGGAAAAACGCCCCCTAACAGACCCGCTAGGGTCATTTCGTAATTATTCTGATACACCTGCATACGAGCCGCTACAGGAAGAATGCCCTCCTCAATGCCCTTACTAAGAACATCGGAAATTTCTCCGCTATGTATTGCTATACGGAACCTTTCTTGGAAGACCGCAAGCTTACCCATAGCGAGCCTCCTGCACTGACGACTGTATAAGAACACGGGCCTTTTGCGCCTCGGTCATCAGTACATCAAACGCGGGAATATCATTGTCCCACTCTATCAGTGTTGGCCGAGCACCAATGCGTTTAACTAACTGCTCAAAGTAGCCCCACACTTCATCTGAAACACTGCTTCCATGATCATCTATTCTGAAAACTGTGCCTTCGATATCCTTAACAGTGTGTCCAGCTAAATGGATTTCACCGATAGCTTCCGCCGGAATAGTATTCAGATACTGGCCAGTATCCCACCCCATATTGGATCCCGAAACGAATACATTATTCACATCAAGCAAAAGTCCACAGCCAGTAAGATGCACCAGCTTAGCCAAAAATTCCGGCTCAGGTATATCTGTCTCGACCAATGCCATATAGGCTGAAGGATTTTCAACAAGTAGTTGACGCCCTACAGCATCTTGAACTCGCTTAACATTATCTGCCACGACCGAAAGGCTTTCGTAGTTTAAAGGAAGTGGGAGCAAATCATTCAAGTAATACCCGCCCTCAACAGACCATGAGAGGTGCTCGGAAACAAGTGCGGGATCATACCTATTCACCAAATCCTTAAAACACCGCAAGTGCTTTGCATCAAGCCCTCCTGCTGACCCGAGGGATAGACCAACACCATGAACGGATAATAGGTAATATTGGGTAATTTCTTCGAGGTAACGGTGATGCGCGCCACCCGGTGACATAAAATTCTCAGCATGGACCTCAAGAAAAGCCAAATCCGGCCTTTTCTGAAGCACATCTGAGAAGTGTTGATTTTTCAAACCAACACCAACCGGGGCATCAGTGCCGGAGAGAAATAATGAAGCGCTATGATTCATATGCTATTGCTCTCCGGCAGAGAAAAACTAGGCTTTACCCGGTTTAGTTTTACCACCAGCAATGCGACTGCAAAGGCCTTTAGCCACATACACCCACTCTTCAGGATGATTGTCTACTTTGGACTGCCCTGCACAGCTGTGCGTGGACGTCCCGCAGTCATTCATACCCTTAGCAACAACACCATAGCATTTTTCTTTTGCCTTTTTGTCCGCCGCAACCGTAGCGCCAGACGCAAAAGCCATAGCGAAGGCAACTGCGCCAGTAGTAGAGATAGCTGTTTTAGCAACGCGGTTAAATTTCATCGTGCAAATTCCTTTATCCAGTAAGTCAGAGTTGCAAGTAAACTTCTGCGTCACTTGCTGAAACTATAGTTACGTAAAATTCTTAAAAACTAAACTCATATTAGTGTCACGACTTAGTGAGCAATTGTTCATCCAAAACTGAAAGAACAGATACTCCCATGCATTTTCCAAGAAAATCTTTTACCCCAAAAAGTGCTGCGTGATGATAAACAAAGGAAAATAGTAGAGAAAAACAGTTTACTCCAACTCGACTGCATTCAACAATCCGTGATGGTATGAGCAGTGGTTACGATAAAGCTTCCACAAAAAACTGAAACATTCTCTTGCATTTCGATATAATCAACTAAGATGTCCGAAGTTCAGAGCCCTAACATGAGGCCAAATGGCATCACACGACAGAAGAAAACAACTAAACTACCTACCTGAAAAATCGTTTCGATAATCCCGCATAAAGGATTGCAATTTTTCGACACTGGCGATCTGACTAGCAATGACACCTAGCTCACGGCCAGATAACTCTTGATCATTCGTTAGAAGTTCAAATGCGTTCGC
>CAXBKT010000168.1:0-7491 GCA_963976155.1 uncultured Kordiimonadaceae bacterium
ATCTGCTCACCGTATTTAGAGAATTCCCGTTTCACTGCACCAAGCACTTTCCAGACCTCAGACGCATGTTCCTGCATAACCATCTGCTGGAAGCCCATTCTGAAAGTTGTCAAAAGTACCTGAAAGTTAGTAGGCCCTGTAATGGTCACACTAAATTCGCGCTGAATACCCTCAACAAAACCGGGGATACGCAGCATTTCTGCATAAAGCCCCTCTGTAGGCAAAAAGAGGATAGCCGACGGTGTTGTGTAGGGCGGATTAATATACTTCTGTGCCACATCCTTCGCGAACACTTTTACGCGCGCCGCTAGCAATTTTTGTGCACCTGCAATGCCATCAACATCACCAGCCTCCACCGCAGTTAACAAACGCTCATAATCCTCCGTTGGGAATTTAGCATCCACCGGCAGATATACTTCGTCTTCAGTGCCAGGCATCCGAATACCAAACTCAACGCGTTGCGTACCGCCCTTTTTTCCGCAATCATAGTTGGGGGTAAATTGGTTGGGGGTGAGAATATCCTCAATCAGAAGACCAAGCTGAACCTCGCCAAACGTACCGCGCGACTTCACATTGGTCAGCACACGCTTGAGGTCACCAACACCGGTTGCAAGGTTCTGCATTTCGCCGAGACCTTTATGCACTTGCTCCAAACGCTCGGAAACCGTTTTAAAGCTCTCGCTCAACCGTTTTTCTAATGTGGTTTGCAGCTTCTCATCCACAGTCTTGCGCATTTCATCAAGCTTTTGGCTATTTTCCTGCCGAAGCTCTTTCATTTTCTCGTCGAGTTTATCGCGGAATTGCTGCTGTTGTTGCGACTGATCGGCGCCAAGTTTTCTGACCGTTTCACCAAGCCCTGAAACCGCCTTACCCGTTTCTTCTCGGTTAATCCGCAGTTCTTCGCGCATGGTCGCTTCGCGCTGCCCAGCCTGATGTGCCATCTGTGCGATACGTTCTTCAATACGAATAAGCTGACTTTGCTCGTCTCCGCTTGACAGAAGGGTTTTCAAGTTCCCAATTTGGCGCATCAAAAATGCCAACCATCATGATAATTTCAACCGGTGCCACTTGACCCTCCCCTGAAAACTCTATCCTTGTGACTAACCCAGCCCTCCCCATGATGCAACAAGACTTCGACCTCAATTGCCAAGACAAACTTTTCAAATTAGTATATGCATATTAAATTGAATATGGTAATAATTATAGCGCCACTTGACGGCGATAAAGGCTTATGGTTGATTCTAGGTTCTGTTGCCTGGTCTAAATTAACTTCCGTAAGACCAATGTCTAATCGGCGGGCCGGGCCCCCAGGAGTTACCTATGATACCTCGTTTTAACGCGAGCGCATTTGGCAGCCTTACCAAGGAGATGATCGCTGCCTACAATACTGACGGTGTGCTAGTTCTTGACGGCCTCGTCACCAGCGACATGTGTGACCGACTGAGAGCGCGCATGGAAAGAATGGTTGTGGGCTTTGATATTACTGAGCACCAAAGTGTCTTTTCGTCGACGAGCGAAGCTCACGCGCAAGACCAATATTTTTTGGAATCAGGACACAAAACCCGTTTTTTCTTTGAAGCAGAGGCATTTGACAAAAGTGGTAATCTAACGGCCCCACTCCCGCTGGCACTTAATAAAGTAGGCCACGCTATGCATGACCTAGATAACACTTTCAGTGATTTTGCTAGGCAATCAGCGTTTCGTGATATCTGCAGAGGACTTGGCCACAAACAGCCGCTGCCTTTACAATCTATGTATATTTTCAAGCAACCCCATATTGGCGGCGAAGTGGTTTGCCATCAGGATGCAACATACCTGCGTACAGACCCGCAAACCTGTATCGGCATATGGGTAGCTCTTGAAGATGCGACTGAAGAAAATGGTTGCTTGTGGGGCATCCCCGGTGGCCATAAAGATGGCGGACTTCGTTCCGTCTTCCGCCGCAAGCCTGACGGCGATGGTACCTACACCGAAGTACTAGACGAAACACCATTTGCAGAAGAAAACAAAGTACCGCTTCCTGCACCGAAGGGTACCGCTCTTATTTTTGGTGGGTTATTTCCGCATATGTCTTGCCCTAACAGGTCAGATAAATCTCGTCACGCCTACACGCTTCATGTGATTGATGGCGCGGCACATTATCCCACAGACAATTGGCTTCGAAGGCCAGAAAGCATGCCGCTTAAAGGGTTCTAAGTATGACAAAAATCGTGATCATCGGGGGCGGCCATGCCGCCGCTCAAGCTGCAACCTCTCTCAAACAAAAGAAGTTTGATGGTAGTGTAACGCTCGTGACTGACGAAGCGGTGGTGCCCTATCAGCGTCCACCACTATCGAAGGCTTATCTTTCTGGGGATTTAGCGGCTGAACGCCTGCCTATCCTGCGAGAAACAGCTTATGAACAGTCCGGTGTTGACCTAAAGCTCAACACGCGCGCTGACGCAATTGACCGCGACAATAAAACTATAGCCCTTTCAACCGGCGAAACCCTTGAATATGACAAGCTCATGCTCGCCGTTGGTGGCCATGCAAGACGACTAACCTGCCCCGGAGCAGACTTGGCTGGCATTCACTATGTCCGCACCATTGCAGACACTGATAAATTACGCCCTGAATTTGATGCCGCAACTAACATACTTGTTGTTGGCGGCGGGTATATTGGCCTTGAAATTGCTGCTGTTGCCCGCAAGGCAGGAAAAACAGTAACTGTTCTTGAAGCCATGGACCGCATCCTCGCACGCGTCGTGGCACCGGAAGTGTCGGGCTTTTACGCAGGCCTACACACAAGCGAAGGTGTTACAATCCATACCAACCAAATGGTTACCGAAATAATTGGGGAAGACCACGTTGAAGGCGTCGTAACAAGTGAAGGTGACCGTTTTGACGCCGACCTCATTATTGCAGGCATTGGTTTGATTGCGAACACAGAGCTAGCTGATGCGGCGAATATTGACGTCGCCCAGATGGGTATCACAGTTAATGAATATTGCCAAACTTCCGACCCTGACATTTATGCAGTAGGCGATGTGACATGGCACCACAACCCCATGTATGACCGGGAACTGCGGCTCGAATCTGTGCAAAATGCTGTCGACCAAGCCAAAACGGCCATTGGGCACATGCTGGGGGAAAACTCACCCTATAACGCCCTACCTTGGTTCTGGTCAGACCAATATGGCCTAAAATTACAAATTGCAGGTCTGTCTACTGGGTTTGACACACTCGTCACCCGCGGAGACCCTGCCTCTCGCTCAGTTGCCTTCTTCTATTTGAAAGATGGCAACCTGATTGCCGCTGATTGTGTTGGCCGCATGGGAGAGTTTATGCAGGCCAAAAAGCTAATCGCAGCCAAGGTTCAGATAAACGAAAGCCTGCTATCCGACGACAGCAGGCCCATTAAAGAAATAGCAGCAGAGTTTTTAGCTTAGCTACATCTATTTGAGTGTAGCGTTCACCGCAGCCAGTAATTCTTCAGAATTTGGCGTCACAGTACTAGGGAAGAAAGCTACGGCCTCTCCCGTTGGCGAGATTAGATACTTGTGAAAGTTCCACTTAGGGCGGGAAGCATCACCTAGCTCTTCTGCAAGCCAATCATAAATTTCCGCGTTGCCTTCACCGCCGTTTACAACCATTTTTTTGGTCATCGGGAAATCCACCTGAAAGTTCACTTCACAAAATTCTTTAATTTTGCCTTCATCACCCGGCTCTTGGTCACCAAAGTCATTTGCAGGGACACCAAGTACAACAAGACCTTTATCTTTATAGTCGCTCCATAGTTTTTGGAGCCCTTCATATTGCGGCGTAAAACCACACAAAGAAGCAGTATTCACAAGTAATACAGCTTTTCCCTCAAACTGCTTCATCGGCATTTCGGTGTAGTCAATTGATGTGAGCATAAAATCATGCGCACTGCTAACATCAGCCGCAGCTACCGTGTAACTGACCGCCATCCCGACTACCGCGCACATAAATTTTCTGAACATACTGCTTCCCTTTAATAATGCCTGAAAACATACAATAACTTATTTCGGGGTCGCTTCAAGCAGCTAACGAATTATTGATACCCACCGCGCCCTTGTGGCCACCTTACGTATCCAGCAAATAATACTAACTTGAAGCTAAATATTCCTGCCCTACTTACAGAACATGTAGACAATAGAAGACGACAAGGGACTATTATGAGTACGCAATCACTGTTTAAGACCTTCACTTCAGATAAACTTGAGCTGGACAATCGTATTGTCATGGCCCCTATGACACGCTCCTTCTCCCCCGGCAATATTCCGAACGATCTCAATGTTGAATATTACCGTAAGCGCGCAGCTGGTGGCGTTGGTCTAATCATTACAGAAGGAACCTGTGTAGGTCACAAGGCTGCAAATGGTTACCCAAATGTTCCCTACATTGCGGGCGAAGAAGCCCTTGCTGGCTGGAAAAAAGTTGTCGATGCTGTGCACTCGGAAGGTGGTAAAATCATGCCGCAGATCTGGCATGTAGGCTCGTTGAGACGTGCGGGAACTGAACCTGACCCAGAGGTGCCGGGTTACGGGCCTTCTGGTTTAGTCGCCAAAGGCAAAAAGCGTTGTCACGAGATGACACAGGAAGATATCCTGGAGGTAATTGAAGCTTTTGCCCAAGCAGCAGCAGATGCCAAAGATGTAGGGTTTGACGGTGTTGAAATTCACGGCGCACATGGCTATTTGCTTGATCAGTTTTTCTGGGCTGACTTAAACGAACGTACAGATGAATGGGGTGGCACACTTTTAAAGCGTACACGTTTCCCAGCTGAAATAGTAAAAGCCATCCGTGCTCGTGTCGGAGAAGATTTTCCGATCATTCTACGTTGGTCGCAGTGGAAGCAACAGGACTACCCTGCAAAGCTTGCACATACACCGGCCGAATTAGAGGAGTTTTTGGCACCGCTTGTTGAGGCAGGTGTTGATATTTTCCATTGTTCAACTCGTCGCTTTTGGGAACCAGAATTTGAAGGAAGCGACCGAAACCTTGCCGGCTGGGTAAAAAAAATTACAGGCAAGCCTACTATAACTGTTGGCAGCGTTGGCCTTGACAAAGATTTCACCACGGAAGGCGAAAGCGGCTTTAGTGAAGCACAGCCCGCAAGCCTTGATGGCCTGACCGAGCGCCTAGTTAAAGACGAGTTTGACCTTGTAGCCGTTGGACGGGCACTTATAGCCAACCCTGAGTGGGCTAATATGGTGAAGGCTGAAAGCACGCATGAACTGCTGCCCTACACAAAAGAAATGCTCGTAAAGCTCGCTTAGATATATTTTGGGGCAGCAACCTGTCGCTCCAAAATGCCATTATATGTCAATTCAAAGGGCCAAGCGCATCGAGCATATTATATTGACCACCCTTCAAAACAGGCTTCTTGAAGTGCGCTACATCAAGTTGCGCGCGCTCGGCATTTAACTGCAATCTCCGGCAGAGATTCATAAACCGCTGTTTCATCAAATCCGCCTCTAGACCGGAACCTTTCATACGGTGTTTGAAACGTGGGTCATTCAGCTTGCCGCCTCGTAAAACTGCCAATCGGTTTAAAACTCTTTTTTTCCTGTCAGGAAAGTGAGTCTCCAACCATTCTTCAAATAGACCTGCGACCTCTAGAGGAAGACGCAACAAAATAAAGGCAGCCTCCTTAACGCCTGCATGCGCTGCAGCCGAAAGGACAGCTTCCATTTCATGGTCATTGATTGCAGGTATAATAGGGGCAAACATCACACTTGTTGGAACACCCGCATCAGACAGTAACTTAATGGCGTCCAATCGGCGCTGCGGTGCAGAAGCACGGGGTTCCATTAATCGTGATAATTTCCTATCGAGAGTCGTTACTGAAAGACCTACCTTAACAAGCCCCTTTTCTGCCATCGGCGCGATCAAATCAAGGTCACGGATAACTAAACGGGACTTAGTCAATATTGTCACCGGATGATCATACTTATGGAGCACCTTCAGTACGTCCCGCGTGATACGCCGCTCTTTCTCAATCGGCTGATAGGGGTCTGTATTAGTGCCCATCGCAATTGGTTGTGGTAAATAGCCCTTCTTCGATATCTCTTTTTCAAGCAAAACCGCTGCCTCAGGTTTCGCAAACAGTTTGCTTTCGAAATCTAGCCCCGGCGACAATCCCATATAGGCATGAGTAGGCCGTGCAAAACAATAAACGCAACCGTGCTCGCATCCGCGGTAAGCATTGATCGAACGATCAAACGGAATATCCGGTGAACTATTTTTTGTTAAAATATGGCGTGCCGGTTCATCTGTCACATGAGTTCTGAGGGCTGGTTTATCTTCTTCCCGTAACCATCCATCTGCAACCGGTGCTCTTTTATGCGGTTCAAAACGGCTGGTCGCATTGGAAACAGCCCCCCGGCCTCTGTGAAGCCAGGGGGAAGGTTCGGAACGGATAAGTCTATTCTCTGCTGTCATAACCCCTTTATAACACTAAAAGAACAAAAAGTGAACAAAATAAAATATGGACAGTTTATATAATTTAGATAATATTTCCACATTAGACTCTTCATCCACATATTGGCATCAAATATAAGGACACGTCATGGAAATCACTGAGTTTACACTTGAACGTATTCAGTCCCTTTATGAAAATACCGTAGAGCATAATCTCTCTGATAGCGGCGTGCACCCTTACACATTGAATGAACTCCTCAGCAAAGATCAAATTGCAGATATGCTGAACGAAGAAGTGGGCTACGGCTGGACCAACGGTGCAACAGAGTTACGTCAATCAGTCGCAAACCTTTATAAGAATAAGTCCCCTGACGAAGTGGTCATAACCAATGGTTCCGCAGAAGCGAACTTCCTCATTGTTATGTCCCTTCTTAATCCCGGAGATGAACTTATTGTATTCGTGCCCAACTATCTACAGATGTGGGGATGGGCAAAGGCTCTCGGCGTTACAGTCAAAGAAGTTCAGTTGCGCGAAGAACTAGACTGGCAACCTGATTTAAATGACCTTGAGCAAGCTATCAGCGCTAAAACCAAGATGATCACCATCTGCCAGCCCAACAACCCAACAGGCAGTGTATTGCCTATTGAAGAAATGAAGAAGCTCGCAGCCTTTGCCGCTGAGCATGACATATACCTGCACGCGGATGAAGTTTATAAAGGCTCAGAGCTAAACGGTATTGAGAGCCCAAGTTTCGCAGACTTGTACGACAAAGCTATCATTACCGCAGGCCTTTCAAAAGCCCTTGCCCTACCCGGCTTGCGTATCGGCTGGCTCGTTGGCCCGGCCGACATCATATACAAAGCTTGGCAGCGTAAAGATTACACCTCCATTACCACCAGCGCTATCAGCGAGTTTGTGGCCAACATTGTAGTACAGCCAGAAAAACGTGCTGAAATACTCGCGCGGAGCAGAAAAATCCTCAATGAAAATGTCGACATTCTCGCTAAGTGGCTTGAAGAAAACTCTGAGCATTTCTCCAGTATACTACCTCAAGCAGGCGGCAT
>CAXBKT010000169.1:0-7375 GCA_963976155.1 uncultured Kordiimonadaceae bacterium
CTGTCTATAAAGAGTTTTGGGAAAGTTTGGCGCGCGGTGAATATAAGGCCGATGTCTATAAACGTATAGGTAAAGACGGTAGCCCCATTTGGATACAGGCGTCCTATAACCCGATTTATGATCCAGAAGGCAAGCCATTCAAGGTTGTTAAATATGCGACCGATATAACCAAACAGATGCTACAAAATGCAGACTATCAAGGGCAGATTGAGGCTATTGGTAAGTCGCAGGCGGTTATTTCTTTTAGTCTGGATGGTACGATCCAAGATGCCAATGATAATTTTCTCGGTGCGGTGGGCTATTCGCTTGACGAGGTGAAAGGTCAGCATCACCGCATGTTTGTTGATCCTGCTTACGGCGCAAGCAGTGAGTATGCAGAGTTTTGGGCAGCACTTGGGCGCGGAGAATACCAGTCTGCGGAATATAAGCGTGTGGGTAAAGGCGGTAAGGAAATTTGGATTCAAGCATCCTATAACCCCATTCTGGACCCGGAAGGCAAGCCATTCAAGGTTGTGAAATATGCGACTGATATTACAGCGCAGGTTCTTGCTCGCGACGAAGCTGTGCGTGTAGGGGTTCTTGTCGATGAAAACCTTGAAAAAATCCTGACGTCTGTTGCAGAGGTCAACAACCAGACATCAGGCGCGAGTTCAGCATCATTAACGACGCTGGAAACTGTTCAGGCCGTAGCCGCGACGACAGAAGAATTTCAGTCATCATCGCAGGAAATTGCCAGGAGCATGGAAACATCGCGGCAGGATGTTACAAGGGCCATGTCTGAAACGGCAGCAGCGGACGAAACAACACAGCAATTGGCTGCTGCAGCTCAATCAATGAACACGATTGTTGATGTGATTAATGACATTGCGGGGCAAATTAATTTGTTGGCGCTGAATGCAACAATTGAATCCGCACGTGCGGGTGAGGCAGGCAAAGGGTTCGCTGTTGTGGCGTCTGAGGTTAAGTCGCTCGCTAATCAGGTTTCTGGCGCTACTGATAAAATCTCAGATGAAATCAACACAATGCAGAGCATGAGTAATGATGTGGTTACTTGCCTAAACGGCATTGCAAGTGCGGTTAAATCCGTAGAGGAAAGTGTATCGTCTGTGGCTGGGGCTGTTGAGGAGCAAGTTGTTACAACGCAGGAAATTTCCAGCAACATGAGCCGCGCAGCTGTGGCGGTAGAGGAAATTAATGAAAACCTAGGCTCTATTTCCAGTTCAACTATAAGCGCTAATGGATTGGCGCAAGAGGGTATTGAATTATACCGCAGCTTGAAATCAGGAGGCTGATTTTTGCGCAATTATTTTAGTTAAGACAAGCAAGCCCAATTATAATGCGGGCTTGCTTGTCTTGAGGGTTATTTAAAATCCCGGGCGAAAATATCTGCGTCGGATTTGAAGGACTTAAATTCGAGGCCGTTACCGCTAGGGTCGGTAATAAACATTGTCGCTTGTTCGCCAGCTTCACCCTCAAAGCGTATGTGAGGTTCAATCAAAAACTGGACACCTGAAGCGATTAGTTTGTCACGCAGGCTTTCCCACCGCGCGCGGTCAAGTAGCACGCCAAAATGATTGGCGGGCACCTGTTTGCCTTCTACATCATTGGTGAGCGTGGATGGTGGTGTATCAACTTTATGGGCCACTATTTGGTGACCATAAAAATAAAAGTCAATCCAGCAGCTGCTTTCGCGACCCAGCGAGCAGCCAAGTGTATTTATGTAAAAGTCTCTTGCTTTCTCCAAATCCGTGACTGGAAAAGCAAGGTGGAAACGTGGTAAATCGGGCATGGATATTCCTGTAAAGCTACAATTAAACAACTCCTCAGAACACAAATCATGGTTGTTGTAGCATCTCATTTCTAATCCGCAAAATTTGGCTCTATTACAGGGCTTTGATGGTTCAGGTTGGGTTCATTTGTGGTAAGGTATAACTTAGGGCAGGCTGATGTAACGCCTGCGTCTGTTGGATCAACTTTGGGGTAGAAGGAAAAATTATGATTGGAAAATTATGTTTGAGCGCCGCTGCTCTGATGATTGGTGCAGGTGGTCTTGGTGCAGATGATGCTAAGGAAGTAAGCAAGTTTGATAAAGTAATGGGGAAATATGAGCGCTCTGGCGAGACTAGGCGCTGCGTAAGTCCGGCCCGATTGAAAGGCAGTAGGATATTGGATGATACTCATATCCTTTTTCAGGTATCCCCTAAGAAGGCTTATTTGAATACCTTGCCGCGTCAGTGTCGTTCCTTAAATATTCATGATGCGATTACTTATACTGTACGTGGCGGACAGCTTTGCACGAACGATACCTTCCGGGTTCTCGACATGACTTTAACGCCGGGTGCTTCATGCTCATTTGGGACGTTTGAGAAAGTCACAAAAAAGAGCACTGATAGCGGTGAAAAATCGAACGGCGCTGCAGCTGAAGAATAAGCCTTATAGTGGCTGAATTTTATCGTGTGATAAAAAAAGGGAGAGCATTGCTCTCCCTTTTTATTGAGGCCAGAGTTCTCTATTTTGGAGCCATTTTTTCTTTGAGGCGGCTTAAGTTGCGCTGAAACCAGTTCTTGGCCCATGCGGGGGCGTTTTGCTGTTCCGCGAGTTTGACTGCTGTTTCAAAGGCTTCTAGCGCCTTGTCATGGTGACCTGCTGCGTCATAGCCGCTGCCTAGGCTGTTATAAACCCGAGGGCGGCTTGGATATTTTGTTACATTCTCTTTGTAGAGTTCAATAGCCTGCTCGTGCATGTCTTCAGCACTATAGAGGGAAGCAAGGCCGCGTATACTTGCTTGTGGAAGGCCATCTTCCGTGCCGTATTTTGCTGCACGCTTTGCGAAAAATTCTGTAAGTGCTGACCTGCCGCCTGCTTCATCGAAAGCTTTGGTACTTGCGTAGTTCGGTGCTTGATAGTCAGAGAATGTAAATGATAGGCCCGGGTAAACCGTAAGAACGGGTGTGGTCATGTGGATTTGATCGCTAATATAGTCATAGTGCCATTTGAAATTTTCAGGTGCTTTTGCCTTAAACATTGCAGCCATTTTTTCAACTGCATCCCATCTGCGCTGCCCTTCCTCGACAGCACTTGCCTGTGTGAAAAACACTGACTTGGAAAGTGCGGGTGCATTGCTTAATAATTTTTCCAACTTAACAACAACGTCGGCGTTGATTGCAGGGCTCGCGGCAATGTAGCTGTCAAACATGTCTGAATGATCCGCGAGAGTGTTGAGTGTGAACAAACCCGCAAGCGAGTGACCAAATAGGGTTCTGTTCCCACTTGTTCGGTAATTTGCATCGATGTAGGTGAAAAGTTCTTCGCCAATAAACCGGCGGAAGTTATCAGGTGCGCGGCCCAGGTCACGCCCTCTTGTGCCGCTGTTGTTTGGCAGAGCAACAATGATACTTTCCGGCATGCGCGCGTTTTCTTCTAGGATATCAGCTCCGAGACTAGCGTGGCCAAAATGGTTGTCGCCATCAAGTACATAGATGACGGGGTAGTGTGATGTATTACCTTCTTCGCTGTACCCTGCTGGTAAACGAACATACACCTGCCGATCTTCACCAAGAACAACGGAGGACAAAGTTAGATGTTGTCCTATCTCAACGGTGTAAGGTTTAGCGTTGGGCGTAGGGGTTTGTGCTGTTGCTGCTGGCACTGTACTGCCAACGAGTGTTCCCCAGAAAAATAAGCTTACAATAAAACGCATTTTTTATTTCCATTTGTATCTGTGATTACCAGACAATCACTAACTTCGGTTTAAGCCTCTAGTGATATACCCTTAACTCAATAGCGAGGCGTAAGCGGTAAGTTGGTGCTGTGTTTCGGCGAGCTGAAAGCCGCGTTTAGTACTCGGCACGGAATGAGACAATATTAAGGCAAATTTTTTATCTGGTTGACAAATATGTGATTAACGTGCATATGCACATTTATGGAGAAGCAAGACCTCATAGATACGTTGAGATGTGATGTGGCAGGGACCTGTGTGGGGCAGAAGTCCCGTAACGCAGCACGTCTGCTGACGCGACGCTTTGACAATGCACTTCGGCCTGTTGGTTTGACGGGAAGTCAATACAGCATGCTTGCTGTGATCGCACTAACACAGGATAAAACACACACGGAACTGGCGGCCCATATGGCGCTTGACCGCACAACACTCATTAGGAACTTAAAGCCCCTCGAGCGTGAGGGCTGGGTAGTGGTTAGTGACGAGGGGTACCGCCGCGCCCGGTCGGTTGATATTACTGATCTGGGTGTTGCGAAACTATCGGAGGCTCTGCCTTTATGGCGAGAGATTCAGGAAACAATCAAGAAAGAACTAGGTGAAGATGCGTGGCGCTCTGTGCACCATGCAATGGAGGCCCTTGGTACCTTGACGTAACCCCCTTTTATGTACGTTGAGGCATAAGTGTGCTTCTTTCTTTTACGACGTATAGTGTATATACACATTAAGGAGAAAGACCATGTCTGGTCAAAAAACGAGAGCTGAGACCTTCTTCAGGAAGGTTACAGATTGGCCGAAGTTGGCGATGCTATTCAGTGTGCTTACCATTGTGGCGTTTGGCAGCTTTGTGCCTACAATTCATAAAGACACGTCGTCGGATGCCTTTATCGCGAGTGATGATCCGGTATTGGTTTACCGTGAATATGTGCGGGATACTTTTGGTCTTGAAGACCCGATCATTGTTGCCGTCATTAACAGTGGTGACACGGGTGTTTTTAACCCCGAAACGCTGGCAGTAGTGGATGCTTTGACGGAAGGAGTTTCTAGCCTTTCAAACATTGATCCTGACCGGGTGACTAGTTTGGCGACGGAAAGCAATATTGTCGGCACTGAAGAAGGTATGGAGGTAACTGATTTTTATGACCCCACGCCAACGACGCAAACTGATGCGAATTCCATTCGCGCAGCGATTGCTGATTTCCCTCTATATCAAGGCACTCTAGTTGCGAGAGATAACAGTGCAACGCTTATTGTTGCCGAACTGATAGATCAAGAAACTGCTGAACAAACTTATCAGGAGATACTGTCGGTAGTAGCTGAGCAAAACTTACCCGATGGTGTTGAAGTTCATGTTGCTGGGGAGGGCGCTGTTGCTGGGTACCTTGCGACATACATTGATAATGATGCCAAAACACTGAACCCAATGGCTGGTGTTGTTATTACCATTGTTCTGTTTGTGGCGTTTCGCACCCTTGCGGGTACCATATTGCCAAATATTATCGTAATGGGCACTGTGGCTGCGAGCCTTGGCGCGATGGCCGCATTTGGTGTTTCTTTTTATGTTATCACTAATGGCTTACCAACGATCCTGATTGGTATTGCTGTTGCGGACAGCATCCATATTCTCAGCCAGTTCTATGAAGAGCAGGTGCGTGACCCTGCGGGTGACCGTCAGACTATTGCTGTACGGGCAATGGTGAAAATGTGGAAACCTGTTACCCTCACGACAATTACGACAGTTGCAGGTTTTGTTGGTTTGTGGCTTGGCGCAGAAATGCCGCCAATGAGTTATTTTGGCTTGTTTGCCGCTGTGGGCGTTGCTGCTGCTTGGTTTTATAGTATCTTATTTTTGCCTGCGGCACTTGCTTATTTCAATATCAAACCAAGTAAATTGTTTAAAGCGGCTAACCAGAATGACCGTTATGGTGCATTCCTCAAATCAATTGGGGCAGCAGCGTTGAAGGCACCAAAGGCGACACTGGTTGCTGGTGTCGTTATCGCCGCTGTTGGCGTAGTTGGAACCAACAAAGTGATTGTGCAGGAAGCGCAGATTGAAAACTTCCAAACTGACGAACCGCTTTATATCGCTGACAAGGAAATCAACCGCCGTATGGACGGGACATACTTCCTAGATGTAGCGATTGAAGCAACTGATGCGGAAGCGTTCTATGAACCAGAAATGCTTAAGAAGATAGAGCAAATGCAGCAAGCATTTGAGGCGCACCCTGCGGTTAAGGGTTCAACCTCTGTCGTGGATTACATAAAGCAAATGCATAAGGCGGTGAACGAAAACCGTGAAGAGTTTTATACCATCCCGAACGATCCTGACCTGATCGCGCAGTTGTTCCTGCTTTATAGTGCGTCTGGTGACCCGACGGATTTTGAAGAAGAGGTCGATTATGATTACCGTCAGGCAAATGTGAGGTTCAATTTACCTGTGGCGGACTATCAGTTGCTAACAAAAATTGTACCGGAGTTCCAGGAGTATGTGGACACCAAATTCAATACAGACACGGTGAAAGCAAATCTTTCTGGCCGCGTATCAGTAAACCATAAATGGTTAAAAACAATACAGGACAACCATGTGCAAAGTCTTGGTCTCTCATTGTTGTTTGTGTTTATTGCAGCGGTATTAGTGTTCCGTTCAGTGGTTGCAGGTTTGATGTCATTGGTGCCGGTTGTGATGGCGTTATTGCTTGTTTACGCCGTGATGGGTTTCTCCGGGATTTGGCTTGGCGTCGGTACCAGCATGTTTGCTGCTATTGCGATAGGGCTTGGCATTGATTTCGCTATCCACACCATTGACCGGATGAAGGAGCTTCTTGAAAACCGTACAGGTAGCTACGATGAACGCATGGCGGATTTGTTCCCGTCAACAGGTAGGGCGCTGTTCTTTAACTTTGCTGCGCTTGGTCTAGGCTTCATGGTTCTGACAACAAGTGAGGTACCACCACTGGAACGTTTTGGTTTGCTGGTTGTTGTTGCGGTGACAGCTGCATTCATCGCTGGTGTTACTATCTTGCCGGTTATGGGGAAACTGTTTAAGCCAGCTTTCCTTTTTAAAAATGCGAAACAGAACGATGCAGGCAACGATAAAAGCAAACCAACAGCAATTGCTGCTGCTCTTGTTCTTTCTGTTTTGGGTGCGGGGGCTTTTGTCTCTGGCGGTGGATTAGAAGCTGCAGATAGTTTTGATGAACTATCAGCCGATGAAATTGTTGCTAACATAAATGCGCGCGCTGAAGGGGAATGGGTTAGCCGCAACTTGAGGATGGAGCTGGTCGACAAGCGCGGTAAAACGCGTAACCGTGACACCACCGGGTATCGGCGATATTTTGGCTCAGAAAAACGTACTGTTATTTTTTACAACGCGCCGAGAAGTGTGAAAGGCACTGGTTTCCTGACGTATGACTATCCGGAAGCTGATCGGGATGATGACCAATGGCTTTATCTGCCAGCGCTTCGGAAAATACGCCGTATATCCGCTTCAGACAGGGGGGATTATTTCCTCGGTACTGACTTCAGCTATGAGGATATTAAGAAGGAAAGCAAAATTGCTGCGGAGGATTACACCTTTAAGCGACTTGGTCATGAAGAGGTAGGTGCTCATCAGACGATTTTGTTGGAGGCCACACCGCGCACAGATGATATCGCCAAAGA
>CAXBKT010000170.1:0-7163 GCA_963976155.1 uncultured Kordiimonadaceae bacterium
GTTCAGATTGTACAGTATTGTCGGGCGACCTGTTGCAGGTTTGTACGGTGTACCTTTAGTCCAACCAGCCTCTTCCAGTTCTACCAGTGCGTCTTCGACAAGTTTACTGTCGGTTAAACCCAACCACCCCTTACGTTCTATTTCTCGGGCCGTGAAAGGTTCCTTGATTGCTGATGTTTCCAACTTTTTACCAAGTATTGACGCCAACTGCATCGATCCAATTTCAGCACTTCCGTAAATACGCTTGGCGTGTCTGTGTAGATATTTAACCCACAAATTTGCTTTGCATGTGGCTTCTATAGTTATTGGCCCAGTACCTTCGTCTAGAAGGTGGATCAACATCGCTAGTTTCGCTATTGTTGCAGGCATTTTGCTGAGATGTGACGCCATGATCTCGTCTTCTTTATCAGAAACTGCCCGCTCATCTATGTTATCGCGAAGTTTATCATAAAGTTGTTGAGCATCTGGGGCAAAGTGCAAGATAGCACGGTTGTCACCATTCAGTGGTTCTAGACCTAACTTTGCGGCATTAAGCGAACGCAGGGCTTCTATGGCATCATAAGCGGACTTCTCAGCCGCCTCGTCAGCAGCGCGATCTGCTTCTTTGAGACCTGTATCTAAGTCTGGGTAGGTTAATAATTGGAAGCGTTGCACAAGGCCATCGTTACCTTTCCCACCCCCTTTAGCACTCTGAATATATTGTCCTAAAACCGAAGGCTGAACACCGCCTACAATGCATAAAAAGGCTCGTTCTATCCTGCTGGTTCCACGTTCAATCCTATCGACAGTATAAGGGTGATTGCCGTTCCAAGCAGTAAGATAGAAGCTTCTTGCGGTTTCCTGTCCGTTACTATCCCAGCTAGCTATTAAACCAGCGATTTCATCGTAAAGGCCAAGCAGACCGCAAGGCGAGTCACTCATCATCTGAGTTACCTTTTGGTAACTTGCGTCTTGAACGATTGCACGCTGTCGCTTTGGCTCGACTGGAGCAGGTCCTGTTGGGGATGACCCTTTATTGTTTTTCGCACTGGTATCGTATTGCTTTTTTGCTGATAGGTAAAAGCTGTGGGCTATCTGGTATTCCTGATCCAACCTCTGCTCAATATTCTGTATGGGTTTTGTCGCAATCGATATACACGGCGATTTCTTCGCGCCGGATCGTGCTACCACCCCGCCCCATAGCACTGCACTCTCACGCCAGCTTTTATCGATTGCTTTGGGACACACTGCCCACCTACTGCCCAGTGCCGCTGCTGCGGTTATCATTATCGGAATTGCAACGAAGTCCGCAGACTGCCCCATACGCTCTGATACATCTTTAACAAACGGAACTAGGATGTCTGGCAGCATCTTTATATCAAAAGTGGGCACTTTGCGTAGGACAGGCTGTAGCGTCTTTGGTTCGGGCCACGTATCATCGGTGGGGGACGCATTTTGTTGTGTCTGCTTGTCGAATATATCCGCAGTGACAGCAAAATCAGTTTTATAACCAAAGTGCTTTGCCAGCTTGATTACAGAACCGATACCGACAGAGTTTGGGTGGTTAGGATCGTATTGGTTCCATGCATGCTCAAAGCCTGAACCGTCTTCATATCTATCGCTTGTTTGTGACCATTCCTGTGCAACTTCTTTAAGATGATCCCCCTGCGATCGAATGGCCCAAATAACCCCTGCCCAATGAGCTGCAGGCTTTCCATTATCAAAAATAGCACCACTTCCACGCTCAACATCTGCAGAAATAAAACTTAATATTTCGCGCAGTTGACTTGCAGTAATCTTCGATTCACACTTTGTTTCCTTTGGTGCTGTCTTGACGCTTTTTGCTGTAGGATATTTAGTAATTGCAACGTCTATCTTTGATGCAAAATGGTCGAAATCTACAGGGTCGGCATCTTGAACAATCGTAACTATAGGTTCGTTGTATTTTGGTTTCCAATTATGAGTTCCGACTGGCCTAAGCAGGCTAGTGATGTCTGCTGTTCTTGTGTCGTCTGCATATAAACGTATGGCAGGATTATGGGTTAGGGTTTTTAACTTTTCAGCAACAAGCAACCAGTCATCTTTTGGAACTGCCCTATCCAGCGGCCAGTATACGTGAAGCCCACCACCACTATTAACTAACAGGGGCTTAGGTAGGTCACAGGCAAGACAAAACTGTTCAATTGCAGTCACCGCTTGATCGCGCGTTTCGTAGTCCTTGTCGTCACCGCAGTCGATGTCCAGCCAAAATGATCCTGTAGCCGCAGCATTTTCTGCAGTACGCTGGCGGCGCTTACCATTGGTGTCTGGATACTCTTTATGTAGAAACGAGGCGCAGGCAAAGTATACGTCAGAACCATCCTTATCTAGACGCAGAGCCTCCTCCGCCATTAGCTTTGTATCTGAAAAATCACAATGAAAATTCGCGTCGTTTTTCTTCACAAATAGGAACTTTACATTTTGATCATTCGGTAGAATTTTGGTTAGAAATTTGATCAGATCAGATTGTGGTCCCTGCAGATTTTCTAGCACATTAGTAACCATTTTTACACGCCTCCATTTAGGAACTGTCTGACATCGGCTACGCGCCATTTTACAGTGTGAGGGCCAATCTTGACTGGGTCAGCTAAAGACCCACGCATTATATCGCGCCATAGGCTCGTACGGCTTCGCCCGGACAGTAATGTTAACTCTTTTGCCGAAATCAGAGCGTTACCGGGTAATTGCGCAAAATTGCCCAACCGGTCTTCTTTTTTAAGTCGTCGCTTATCCATTTCTGTCTCCTAGTTAACGCTGGACAAACCTCTCCTGATCACAGAAATACTGTGTTAAAATGCCTTTCCATGGTCGGGTTTTGGTTTTCCTGTTATTCACAAATGCTGTGCGAAATGAGTTTCGTCAAATGTCTAAAAGAGTTAAAAATATAACCATGTGAGCATACAAATGTTCGTCCATGTCTTAACGTGTTACACGCAGGTAAAGTCGTTTTTAATCAATTATCTAAAGTTCACTTCCACCCCAAAAAAAGTGGTATACTTTTGTATAGGTATCTCAGAATTGTTTTTTAGAAATTATGAAATTAGCCCAATTTTCCATCATCGGACGCCGCTGTTCTAGCAAATCAGTCCTGTGATACGCCGCCTCAACGGCATTTTTAACTGTATGAGCTAAAGCGCGTTCGGCTAGGTGCTGTGGGTAACTGTTCTCACTGGCCCAATCCCTGAACGATGATCTAAACCCGTGTGCGGTTGCTACGCGCCCAGTCACATCACTTTTAGCCCTGTGCTTGCGCAGGAAGCTTGTGAGGACCATGTCCGTCAATACATTGCCAGCCCTAGGCGACGGGAACACTAGGCCACGCTTTGACGGTTTCTGCTGCCGCTTCTCTAGCAATTCTATAACTGGTTCTGACAACGGCACTCGGTGTATCACTTGGGTCTTCATTCTGACTGCCGGTATCGTCCACACCTTCTGTTTCAGATCGAATTCTGACCATAGCGCTCCACGTGCCTCGCCTGATCTAACAGCGGTAAAGATTACGAACAGTAACAACGCGCGGCTTACGTTATCAGCATCACCAATATCCTTCTCAACAAAGTTGGGAATAATGCGCCAAGGCATTGCTGGAAAGTTTTGGACCCTAACTGAAGCGCTAGGTTGTTTCGGTAGTAGGTGTTGAACGCCATTAACTGGGTTGCCTACTATTATCTGTTGAGCGCAGGCCCATTCCATCACGTGATGGATACGCTGTTTTACTCGAGACGCCGTTTCAGCTTTGGTTAGCCAGATGGGACGCAGAGATTCAGCCACATCGTTCACGTCAATTTCAGACAGCAGCTTATGCCCCATATTGGGAAACACATAAGTGCGAAGAGTGGTTATCCATTGAGCTTGATGCTTGCCATTTTTCCAGCCAGCCTTTGAATTAGTATGGACTTTCTGTGCGGCATCTTCAAATGTGAGAATGTTAGCTTTAATTTGTGCCGCTTTCTTTTCGCTTGTCCTTGCGCTGATAGGGTCAATCCCCAATGCAATTTGGCCACGCGCCTTATTCGCGAGCTTACGAGCTTCATTAATTGTTATATCGGGATAAACACCTAGGCCCATGTCTCTACGCTCACCTGTTTCTGGTGATATAAATCGTAACTTCCATGCTCCGCGAGCTTTGGCTTTGGTAGAGTGTAGGCGTAACCCGGTGACGGTGCCGTCAGGTATTGGCTTATCGTTGGGCTTAATCGCTTTGGCAGTTCCATCTTGAAGCATATCGATACAAAGTCCACATCTGAGTCCACATAATTATGGTACTACCTGCTGAGAAACGAAACAAGTTGAAACAACACTTTGATAATTACTCTATATAAAACATGTTACTAGGTGGATTATTAATATAAGTCAGATAATTACTATACATAATTAGGGCGGACTGTCTCTCCGCCATACTGCACTTACAATACCTTGTTTTAAATAGATAAGTATAAATTCTGTAGTATCTGAGTCCACATCTGAGTCCACATTCCAGATTTGTAGCTTTTTTAGGCTAGCATTGGATCATCCTGTCATAGTGTGGATGTGCTTAGCTGCTGCACTACCTACCTGTCAGGGTGTTACGAGGGGGTCAGCAATGAACAAGAAAATACAGCTAAGCCGACGGCAATTGTTAATATTCGCGTCAAGTTCAATAGCCGCTGCCCCATTGGCTGCCCTAGCAGATAGTACTACCCATGATATTCACGTCGTTAAAAACCCGCAATGTGGTTGCTGCAATGCATGGATCGAAATCTTAGAAGGTAAAGGTTTCAATGTTACGACTGAAGATCGCTCTAATAGTGATCTAGCTGTATTTAAATTTGAGAACGGTATCCCCAAAGATATGACATCTTGTCATACTGCTAAAATTGGTGGGTACTTCATCGAAGGACACGTACCGGCTAGTGACATAAAGCGGCTTATAGCGGAGCGCCCTGATGCTTTAGGACTGGCAGTACCGGCAATGCCGTATGGCTCGCCCGGGATGGGACCTGAAGACGAGCGTGAAGCCTACGATGTGTATATAATCAGGACTGACGGTACTGCAGAGTTGTTTCAGCATTATCCGCAAGCAGGAATACCCGTTTAAACTTGTTTTAAACCTACCCTACACCTGTTTCTTCAATCACCAGACCACACCCCCGGGGCACACCCCGTTTTGTCAGTTGGGACTCCTATAGTGACCTAGTAATACGATTACGGACGAACGTGGTCCATTGTTTGGCGCGCAGCTACTGCGATTACTGGTATCACGGTATTTAAATGTGCACTCTGACGGGTAGTATGGCGCTATGTGAACGTGTCTGTGCGTGGGGTCGTATAAATGTAGACTCTGGGGATGGATTGTTTGGACTTAATTGATGAGTAATACAGAATTCCAGATCAACACCTTTACGATGTTAGGCTGGTTTTTTTATCCGTAAAAGATCGTTACAGTACGGCTAGGAGCATTCGAGTATGGCAAATTTTTACAGTTCTGAAATGTTATCAAGTGACGGCACCGTCTTTTCTTTTTCGCCTAACACTGCGACTATTGACGGGTTCTCTTTTGCGATACCTGAAAGTTTCGAAGTATATAACTACGATGTTCTGAAAATAGATGAAAATTCCAATCTATTGGTAGGTAGTGCCTCATCTATTGATGGCGATGGCTCAGGTATTTTTTATACATCCTTTGATAATAATGGATTTAGTTCAGAAGTAATCGAAGTTCTTAATGACAATCGGTATTCAAATCAAACTGAGCCAATAATAGCCAAAAGTGATTCTGAAATAATTGTGACTTGGTGGGATGCAAATCTTAGCAAGTCGGTAGGTCATTTTTTTGATCTTTCACTTAATGACGTTGGTAAACAAATTAATTTCCAAGGGTTTGATTATTGGTATTCTGAGTTGGTGAGTGCTGGGGATGGGAATTTTGTTGTCTTCGACAGGCCCAGCAGTGGCGAGCCAAGCCGTATTATATTCACTGAAATTTCATCCAGTGGTGTTATTTCACCCGCATCACGTGTGGGTTTTGAGGGGAACCCCACATTAGCTTCAGTTGGTGCAACCACAACTACTACTGGCAAGATATGGTTGGTAACGTCTCATCATGCTCCGCCAAACTTGGGGGGTGGCGAAGAGGAAATTCTTCTTGCTGAATTTAGTAATGGAGCCTTGAATGAACCTATTACTGCGAATTTCAATTTAACTTATTTACAAAAATCTCCCCAAGTACTTGAGACCGGCGACGAAAAATTGCTAGTAACTTGGTCTGAACAATATGGCTATGGGTCAGGCTACGCCGCCAACAATAAAATGTATGGGCGATTTTTTTCGTTAGAGGGCACTCCATTAAGTCTTGATATTTTAATCGCTAATGATGTTATCAATCCAGACGGTTACTCAATTTCAGTTAGAGAAAACGGTGGTTTCTCCGTCTATTACACAGATACGGCGAATTTTCTTAAAGTGAAATCTTTTGATTCCTCCGGCACAGTTGTTCAAGACGCCACTGTGCTAGCCGAAAATGTCACCCGCTATGATAATACTACGGTCCTGACGCTGTCTGATACCCAAGACGAAGTTTTTTATAATATCGATTATCAAGTGTATTCACAGAAGATTAATTACAACACTGTTCCAATCGGTGATCTAGTGCTTTCTGGAGAAGCAATCGAAGATGCTATTTTGACCCTGTCCACCAGCCTCTCAGACAGTGATGACTTAGGCGATTTTTCATACCAATGGCTCAGAGGCGATGAGGCTATTAATAATGCGGCAGGAACAAGTTATCAAATAGGCTCGGCCGACATCGGTTCGCTATTGAAAGTACAGGTTCAATACATTGACGGAGGTGGTGTTACCGAAACTGTTATTAGTGACCCAACGACTGCAATTCAAAATGTTAATGACGCACCAGTCGGAGATTTAAGTATTTCTGGCCAGCCGGTTGAAGGCATAGAACTGACAGCGGTTTCTAATATCAGTGATGAAGATGGAATTGGCGAACTTTCCTTCATCTGGTATCGAGACGACTTGCTTATTTCGAATGCAAACGCATCAAAATTTTTACTCACGCAAGCCGATGTAGGGAAGTCAATAAAATTACAAGCGCAGTATACAGATGGGTTTGGAACTCTAGAAACTGTTACTAGTTTAGCCACGGATTTTGT
>CAXBKT010000171.1:0-7152 GCA_963976155.1 uncultured Kordiimonadaceae bacterium
AAACTCTTAATTTAGAAGCTCAGCCTTGAATAGGTGGGGTTGGGCGGTCGCTAACAACATTTCAGCGATAGTTGCTTTTGTGAAAAAGCGTAAATGGGTGCGATCAAGTAGCCCTGAATCTCTATAGTTAAAAGTCCCATTTACCAGTTCAAAGATAATGCTCCAATGGGAAGCATTTGGAATACAAGCGCAGACTTGGCCTCCGGGTTTTAGGTATTTAAGGTGTTGTTCCAAGGCTTTCCAAGGATTGAGAAAATGCTCTAGCACATCACCATAAATTATTAAGTCGAAACTTTCCGGCTGGTACCCGTGGGTGCCTAAGTCGATATCCTCAGCATCCCCGATAATGACTTTGTCACAGCGCTCTTTCGCTTCTTGACCCGCGCTTGCAAATTTCTCAAACCCTATACATTCAGCGGTAGGATTTTGTGATTTGTAAGCTTCTAGGAAGCGCCCTGCGCCGCAACCAAACTCAATTGCGCGCTCTACAGAGGGGCAAATATCCATAAGTTCTGTATTGATGTTGGAATAATAGGTTGGCGCAGTTTGTGATGACATTGGCTACTCTAATCTCGGACTATGCATATAGTTTGCTAAAAATATTATTATCTACACAGTGGGTATATGTTCCATCAACCTTGGCCCCATGCGAAGCGGTGCAATACGTGTGGCAAGACCAGTGCGGTCATCGGTCTCAAGGAAAGTACCGCATACAGTCGCGGGGCCACCGGCTGGGGAATAGCGTTCTTTATTCATTTTTGTCAGGAAGCGGCTAATAGGTTCTTCCTTCGTCATACCAATAACACTGTTGTAGTCACCACACATCCCCGCATCAGTTTGGTACCCTGTACCGCCATCTAGTATTTGGCAATCGGCAGTGGGGATATGACTATGGGTGCCAACGACAAGGCTTGCACGCCCGTCGAGATAATGGCCCATTGCCATTTTCTCGCTCGTTGCTTCAGCATGAAAATCTACGATTACAGCATTTACCGTTGCCCCGAGGCGGTATTTTTTAAGTACATGATCAACAGCTTTGAATGGGCAGTCCATCGCGTTCATAAACACACGGCCTATGGCGTTGATAACCAGCACTTTTTTACCGCGAGGCGCGTCATATACGTTAAAGCCACGCCCTGGTGTGCCCTCTGGATAGTTGACAGGGCGCAATATACGGCCATCATTGCCAATCACGGACAGAATTTCTTTTTGGTCGAATGTGTGGTTGCCGCCTGAAATAACGTCGGCGCCCGCTTGGATTACCTGTCCTGCAATTTTGCTGGTGGTACCAAAGCCTGAAGCAGCGTTTTCTGCATTAACAATAATAAAGTCGAGTTTGAGCTTTTCACGGAGATCTGGCAGAGCATTAATTGCTGCATCACGACCAGAACGGCCCATTAAGTCACCCAAAAACAAAATTCGCATATTAAAGCTTTCTAGCCATTCGGCATTATGTCCTCCACCTTATGGGAGAAGGTTTCTTATTTTTTAGGAAGTATCACACCAGCTTCTGTAATTACACCCTGTAGCGGCCAATCATGCTGTCCGCGGGGTAAATTATCTACAAACTGTGCTGCATAAGCAAAACCAAAAGCCTTAATACCTGAGTTTGCCGCGAGGGTTCTGTCATAGTATCCGCCGCCCCAACCAAGCCTGTAGCAATCTTCATCGAAGGCGAGAAGCGGTGCGATAAGGGCATCGGGCGTCACCATGGGCGCATCATCTGCCGGGTGTACTGTGCTGAAAGGTCCTTTTATGAGCGGGTCACCTTGGCCCCAAAGCCGGAAACATAGCGGTGCTTCTTCTTCGGTAACAACAGGTAGGGCCACACGGTATCCTGCACGCTCAAGTTTGAGCATTAGAAAACGGGGGTCCAGCTCATCTCCGATTGGCCAGTAAGCGGCAATGGTTGCGCCTTTTTCAAAAGCGGAGAACAGTTTCAGGCCGTGCGTAGCAGCTTGCTCTGCGGCATTGATGCCGAGCATTTCAGCGGCACCCGACCGGATGCGTTTGGCTTCTGTTCGTAGGGCTAATTTTTCAGCTTGTTCGTTCATGATAGTCCTGAGGTAAGGGTGCGGGAACCACCTCTGCCGTTTTTGACGTATGTATTCTCCGTGACCTGTTAGTACAGGTGGGCGCCGTATGGTAAGAACCACGGTTCAAATCAGGGACAGCTCCCTAGAGATAGTTATAGCCCCGGGAATTACTGCATATCTTACGCACAGGGTAGAACCCGCGTCGTCTATTTAAGGTGTTACAAGCTTTTCTGCAATAGCTTCTACTTCAGAAGATACCTCGTTCAAGATACCAGCAAGGTCATTTTCACTAAGTGCGCCCATAAGGCCTTGATTGCCTTGGCCTTCAAGGGTGTCATGTAGTTCGTCAGCAATCATAAGTGCCGCCATTAAAATAAGGCGTGCTTCACTTACGTGCCCCAGTTTGCCGGAAATGTCCCTTGTTTTGCTATCAACATAGGCTGCAAGTTTACTGAGGCGTTCTTCTTCGCCGTTGGCGCAGGCAAGAGGATACAGCTTGCCATTTATAGTAACGGAAATCTGGGCCATTTATGCACTCTCCAACATGGCTTCAAGCTCTGCAATTGTTTTGTCGAGCTCTGTTCTAAGTGTAGCTTTTTCACGCTCCATAGTGGATACAGCTGCGCTAAGTCTTGTGTTTTCTTGGCGCAGGGCATCAACATCGCTTGAAGCACTGTCATCTGTTGTCGCAACATCATTTTGTAATTCAGCGTATCGGTCTTTGAGCATTTGATAATTTTGTTCAATTGCAGTTTTTTCTTGTTCGAGTGCGGTAATGCTGTCGCTCATGCCGGGGGCTGCTGGTTGCAGGGCAAGAGCGGCGACTTGCTCGTGGAGTTTCAGGTTCTCTTGTTCCAGTGTATTAATGCGCTCTGACATTTGCGCCTTTTCTTCTGCCATAGTAAGGGCAACATCGAGTGCACCTCGTGTACTGGCGACACTTTGGGCTAATCCAGACAAGGCTGTCTCGAGTCGCGTGCGAGCAGCCTCCAGATTGTTACCATTTGATGTATCTGGCATGGCCTTGTCCTCCTAATCTCTTGCATTAGAAAAAAGCGTCTTGTTCGCCCTGACAGGCGAATTTCCATTGAAGATAGGGTGTTTGCGGGAGGCACGTCAATCATCCAGAGGCTTCAGTGGACTAAAATCTTACAAAAAGGGCAGTAAACAGCCGTCTCAGGTGTTGACTAGGGCGGCCTTCCCGGCCATTTTGGCCGCAATTTTAAAGCAGCCATTTTTATGGGCCAAAGAATAAGTAGATTCAAATGAGCGAAACTTCTCTGACTATGGACACTGACAACCAGCGCAATATGGCAAATGCTATCCGCGCGCTTTCTATGGACGCTGTGCAAAAAGCCAATTCCGGGCACCCAGGAATGCCCATGGGTATGGCGGATGTTGCGACTGTTTTATTTTCCAAGTTTATGAGTTTTGATCCTAAATGGGCAGCTTGGCCAAACCGCGACCGTTTTGTTCTGTCAGCGGGTCATGGCTCCATGCTGCTCTATTCGCTCTTGCATCTTACAGGTTATGAGAAGCCAACGATCGAAGACATCAAAAATTTCCGCCAGCTTCACAGCCCAACAGCAGGCCACCCAGAGTTCGGTGAATGCCCTGGCATTGAAACAACAACTGGTCCGCTAGGCCAAGGCCTTGCAACATCAGTTGGTATGGCAATAGCTGAGCGCCTGTCTAATGCAGAATATGGTGATGATCTTATTAGTCATTATACGTATGTGCTAGCTGGTGATGGTTGTTTGATGGAAGGTGTGAGCCAAGAGGCTATTTCTTTGGCGGGTCACCTGAAACTTTCCAAAATGATCGTGCTGTGGGATGATAATTCAATTTCCATTGATGGCGCGACTGACCTTTCAACTAGTGAAGATATGCAGGGCCGCTTTGAAGCTGCTGGCTGGCATGTCCAGGCAGTTGACGGGCATGATCCAGAAGCAATTGAAGTTGCTATTGGCCTCGCACAAGAAGCTGACCAGCCTTCAATGATCGCTTGCCGTACAACAATTGGTTTTGGTGCACCTAACAAACAAGGTACTGCGGCTACACATGGTGCGCCGCTCGGTGACGCAGAAATTACAGCAGCACGTGAATTCCTTAACTGGCCACACGCGCCTTTCGAAATTCCAGAGGATATTCTTACTGCTTGGCGCTCGCTCGGTGATGCAGGGGCTTCGGCATCTGCGGCATGGAAAAACAAATTTGGTGCACTTGACCAGTTTGTTAAAGAGGATTTTGAACGCCGCCAGAATAAAGACCTGCCTGCTGGGTTCACAGCGGCAATCAATGAATATAAAGCGAAGCTTGTTGCGGAGCCTGTGAAAGTTGCAACACGTAAAGCAAGCCAAATGGCGCTTGAAGTTGTGAACGGTGTTGTGCCTGAAACAATCGGTGGTTCAGCTGATTTGACGGGATCAAACCTGACAAAAACCAGCCAAACTGACGCTATTTCAGCGGACGATTTCACTGGTCGTTATATGTATTATGGTATCCGCGAATTTGAAATGTGCGCGGCGATGAATGGTATTGCCCTGTACGGCAATCATGTGCCTTACGGCGGCACTTTCTTTGTGTTTACTGACTATGCACGCCCAGCCATTCGTCTTGCTGCACTGATGAAGCAACGCGCGATCTATGTGATGACACATGATAGCATTGGCCTTGGTGAAGATGGCCCGACACACCAGCCGATTGAGCATTTAGCTAGTGTGCGTGCGATACCAAACCTTTATACATTCCGCCCATGTGACGCTGTTGAGACAGCAGAGTGTTGGGCACTGGCGCTGGAAGCGAAAGAAACACCAAGTATTCTATCGCTGACACGTCAAGGTCTTGCGCAGCAGCGCCTAGAGCACACAGAAGAAAACTTGTGTGCCAAAGGTGGTTATGTGCTTCATGAAGCAACTGGAGGTGCACCAAAGGTTGTGCTCATTGGTACTGGTTCTGAAGTTGAAATAGCAGCTGCTGCCCGTGAATCGCTAGAAGCTGATGGCATACCGACACGTGTGGTTTCCATGCCTTGCACAGAGCTATTTGACGCGCAGGACGCTGATTATAAAGCAAGTATACTGCCTAGAGGGACTGTGAGAGCCTCAATTGAAGCTGGTTCCACATTTGGTTGGGAACGTTACACGGGCCTTAACGGTGTGAATATCGGTATCAACAGCTTTGGTGCCTCAGCACCGGCTGATGAACTTTACGAATATTTTGGTGTCACTGCAGATGCACTTGTTGCTGCGGTGAAAGAGAAGCTTTAACCCCTGATGACTTTGAAATAGGCAATATTAAAATAGTTAAGTTTGCCCATACTCTGACTGGAGGACGACCCCAATGACTGTACGTGTTTCCATTAACGGATTTGGCCGCATTGGCCGCAATGTTCTACGCGCGATTTATGAAAGCGGCCGCACTGATATTAAAGTGGTAGCGATCAATGATCTCGGCGACGTTGAAATGAATGCCTACCTTTTGAAGCGCGATAGCGTGCATGGCCCATTTGGCGGTGAAGTGAGCGTAGACGGTGACTATATAGTTGTTAATGGTGACCGTATCCGCGTAACGGCAATTCGCAACCCTGAAGAACTTCCTTGGGGTGAAGAAAAGGTTGATGTGGCAATGGAATGCACTGGCATTTTCACTGCGCGTGAGAAAGCGGCAATGCATCTAACGGCTGGCGCAAAGAAAGTACTTATTTCTGCCCCTGGCGCAAACGCTGACCGTACAGTTGTTTACGGTGTAAACAGTGATGACCTTACTGCTGATGATGTGATTGTTTCAAACGCATCTTGCACCACAAACTGTTTGTCACCTGTTGCACAGGTTCTGAATGAACTTGTCGGCATTGAGCGTGGTTATATGACAACTGTACATGCTTACACAGGCGACCAGCCGGTTCTTGATACACTTCACAGTGACCCACGCCGTGCACGTGCGGCAGCCCTTAGCATGATCCCAACATCAACGGGTGCGGCGAAAGCTGTTGGCCTTGTGCTTCCTGAGCTTGACGGTAAATTGGATGGCTCTGCTGTTCGTGTTCCAACACCAAATGTATCTCTTGTAGACCTAACGTTTGATGCTGGCCGAGCTACAACAGCTGAAGAAATTAACGAAGCGATCAAAGCAGCGTCTGAAGGCAAGCTGAAGGGCGTTCTTGGTTATGAAGATATGCCTGCGGTTTCAATTGATTTTAATCATAATCCAAACAGCTCAACGTTTGACAGCAGCCAGACAAAAGTAACAGATGGCACGTTTGTTCGTATCCTAACTTGGTATGATAACGAATGGGGTTTCTCGAACCGGATGTCCGACACTGCCGTTAAAATGGCGTCTTTGGGTTAAGGCCTGAATATTGGCAAATAATATTAGGGCGGTCTTTGGATCGCCCTTTCTGTATCAGTCTCATTTAATTGGAAACGAAAATGGCTTTTAAACGAATTTCTGATCTCGGTGATCTCAGCCGTAAAGTTGCTGTGGTGCGTGTTGATCTGAATGTACCGATGCAGGACGGTAAAGTGTCTGATAACACTCGCCTAGAGGCTGTGAAGGCGACAGTGGACGCTGTTGCCGCTGCCGGTGGTCGGTCAGTACTGCTGGCGCATTTTGGTCGCCCAAAAGGGCAGGTGGTGCCTGAGATGAGTTTGAAGCCTGTAGTGCCTGTACTGGCTGAGGTGTTAGGGCGTGAGGTCGGGTTTGCAGAGCTTGGTGATGATCTTCCATCAAATGATGTTGTGGTGATAGAGAATACACGGTTTTTCCCAGGCGAAGAAACGAACGACCCTGAGCTCGCCGCACGTTTCGCAGCCCTCGGCGACGTTTATATCAATGATGCCTTTTCTTGCGCGCACCGGGCCCATGCGTCAACTGAGGGTATTGCAAGACTGTTACCTTCAGCGGCAGGCGAAACTATGGGCGCAGAACTAGAAGCTCTTAATAAAGCGCTGGGTGTGCCCAAGCGGCCTGTGGTTGCGGTTGTTGGCGGTGCGAAGGTTTCCTCGAAACTAGCTGTCCTGAAAAATCTTGTTGAGAAAGTTGATCATCTTATTATCGGTGGTGGCATGGCCAACACGTTTCTTTATGCGCAAGGGTATGATGTTGGTGCAAGCCT
>CAXBKT010000172.1:0-7036 GCA_963976155.1 uncultured Kordiimonadaceae bacterium
GGAAGCTGCGGGAGCCGATCAGCGTAAAATAGCCACGACACTGATCCTTCGGGTAAAAAGCGCGCTGCGAGCAGGACATCAATCAACAAGTTTATTTGTGTGACACCTGCACCAATTGCTGCAGGCGCGATGATGCGCAGTAATTCTTTGACATCATCTGTTAATTTAGGCCGAGGAAAAGAAACATTTAGTCCGGTACGCTTGGCGGCACCATATAGCCATAAAAGTTGAATAACACCCGAGACTGACACAGCAAGCGCAAGCGCGCGTGCGCCAGAAACCTCGGTGTCTGCGAAGAAGTAGAGCGCGGTAATCATGCATAAATTAAGTAATACTGGCGCGAAAGCCGCTGCTGAATATCGACCAAATGCATTGAGCATGCCTGCAAAAAAGGACACTAATGAAATAAGCATGAGATATGGAAAAGTATAACGGCCGAGCTCTACGACGAAATTAAATTTGTCTGTATCGCCTTCGAAGCCGCCAGTTATTCCAAACATTATGGGAACCATGGCGGCTTCCATAATGATGAGAAAAATCACCAAAACCGGAAATAACCATGAGAGAACTCGGCTTGCAAATGCTTCAGCAGCTTGTTGGCTTTCGGGGGTGATATCTTTGCCTAGTGCGCGTGCAAATAAGGGAACAAAACCAACAGAGAAAGCGCCTTCGGCAAAAAGTCGTCTGAAAAAGTTGGGTAACTTGAAGGCTACAAAAAAGGCGTCTGATGCCATTCCTGCACCGAGAAAGCGCGCCATCATTAAATCTCGTACCAACCCAAGAATACGGCTGAGTAGTGTAAACCCGCCAACTGAGGAAGCGTTTTTGAGTAAACTCACGCTGGTTTCTCCGTATTCTTTGATAAACTACTAGCGTTGCTATTCTTTGTTTTTCGTTTTCTAAAGATGGCTTCGCCGCGTGCTGCTTTTAGTAATTTATCCTCAATATTCCTAATGCGCACTTTGTTCGTTATTTTCTGGCCGATCAAATCTCGAATATAGAATACATCAACAGCTCGCTCACCAATTGTTGAAACATGGGCTGATAATATAGAGACTTTGAGGCCGTAGAGTGCATACGCAAGGTCATATAAAAGCCCGGGCCGGTCTTTAGCGTTTATCTCAACAACGGTTGACCAATTAGACGCTTTATTATCAATCAAAACAACAGACTCCACCTCAAAGGCTTCGTCTTTTGTGCCAAAAACCCGTTTGTGTTTGAGGTGTTCCTTTGGTCGAACGCTACCTTGAAGTGTTTGTAGTATAGTTTCTTCCAAGCAATCGAGTTGATGCCGGCTATCAAAGGCGTGGCCTTCAAGGTCTTGTACAGTAAAGTTATCAAGAGCCATGCCGTCTTTGGTGGTATGGATTTTGGCACCCATAATTGTGGCACCACCAATCCCAAGTGCGCCAACAATGCGCGCAAACATTCCCGGGTGATCCTGCGCGTAAACCGCCACATTAGTCATGTCCTGGAAAGTTTCAATGCGCGCGGTTACCCCGAGCATCTGTCCTTGCTTATCAGACTTGCAGGCCAAGCGGGCATTTTGAGCAAGAGTGTCTTGGTCCTCTGCAATCCAGTAAGCATCGTTATGGCGATCCAGATATCTTTGTATTTTTGCTTTTTTCCAGCCTTTTAGTGCTTTTGCAAGGGCCTCTTTTTTGGCTTGAACTCTTTCATTACGCCCTCTTGTTGCATGTCCCATAAGAAGCACTTCTTCTGCTGGGCGATATAAGTCTCTAAGTAGTTGGCCTTTCCAGCCATTCCAGACATTCGGACCAACCGCACGAATATCAACAACGGTTAAAACTAATAGAAGGCGTAGGCGTTCTGGGCTCTTTATCACCTTACAGAAATCAAGAATAGTTTTATGATCTGACAGATCTCGTTTGAAGGCCGTATTGCTCATTAATAAGTGCCACCGGACTAACCATGCAACGGTTTCTGTTTCCGCAGCCGTTAACCCTAAGCGGGGGCACACGCGTTTCGCGATATCTGCCCCAATTACTGAATGGTCACCGCCGCGTCCTTTGGCAATATCATGTAAAAGAACTGCAACATACAGGACACGCCTAGAAATTACTTTTTGAATGACCTCAGTAGAAAGCGGGTGGTCATCAGCAAGTAGACCTGTTTCAATTTTGGCTAGTAACCCGATGGCTCGAATTGTATGTTCGTCGACTGTATAATGGTGGTACATGTCATATTGCATTTGGGCAACGACACGCCCGAAATCGGGTATAAACCGGCCAAAAACACCCGCCTCATTCATGCGGCGCAGGTTAACCTCTCCCTGCTTTATAGAGGTGAGTACCGCGAGGAAATCTTCGTTGGCTTCAGGGGTGCGTCGTACTTTCCAGGTAATGCGGTTTAAGTTATGTTTAATGAGGCGCAGTGCACTGGGGTGTATATCAAGGTCTTTTTCGTCGGCTACACGGAAGATCTTTACCATTAAGGTGGGATTCTCTTTAACGTCGCTTTCATCCATGAAAGTTAAACGGCCACCTTCAATAGCAAACTGTTTAAATTTTTTGGTTCTGCGAAAACGAGAGAAAAAAGTTTTTTGTTGTCTTGCTTCAAGAACAGCACAGAAAATACGCGTTAGATCACCAACCTGTTTTGCTACCAGAAAATAATGTTTCATGAAGCGTTCAACGCCACTTAGTCCTGGATGTTCTTTGTAATGCAGCGTTTCTGCTAGTTGGCGTTGCATATCAAAGGAAAGGCGTTCCTCCGCCCGATTTGCGTGGTAATGTAGGGCGACGCGTACGGTCCATAGGAAAGCCTCGGCTTTACGAAACTGTCGGTTTTCATCAGCCGTCAGTATGTCGGGGTCAATAGCTTTGGCCCGTACTACACCGTACAAATAGCGTGCGATCCACCACATAGTCTGTAAGTCGCGCAGCCCACCTTTTCCATCCTTGATGTTTGGTTCAACAACATACCGGCTATCGCCAAGCTTTTGATGGCGGTCATGCCGTTCTAGCAGTTTTTTTTCTACAAATTCTGGGCCAGTTGATGAAACGACGCGCCTCACAAAGCGTTTTGCTGCGGTTTTATATAAGTCTTCGTCACCCCAAAGGTAGCGCCCCTCAAGCAGGGACGTGCATATTGATAAGTCTTCTTTAGCAAGTTTGGTACATTCTTCTGGCGTACGAGTGGCATGCCCAACCTTTAGTCCTAAATCCCAGAGAACATAGAGCATATATTCTACGACTTTTTCGGCCCAAGGTGTCGACTTAAAAGGGATAAGAAATAATAAATCAATGTCTGAGTAGGGTGCTAATTCGCTGCGACCATACCCACCAGTTGCAACAAGTGTTAGTCTTTCGCCGGTTGTGGGGTTAGCTACTGGATAAACATGCTCCGTGACAAAATCAAATAGAGTCCGAAGAACTTGGTCTACCACATAAGAGAGGGCTTTTGAGCAAGCCTGACCCTTTTCGGCATCTTCAAAAAAACGACGTTTTACTTCGTCCCACCCCTTTTGGTGGGCTTCCTTTAGTATTTTCACAAGCGCTAGTTGCCATTGCTGCTTTGGCGTGGTTTCGACGAGCTCTTCTAGCGCAATAATTAATTGTTTGCGGTTAATGAGGGCCCGGCGATCACGAACAGAAGGCATAAAAACTAAGTTCCATTTCTAGGAAGGTTTTTGAGCGTCTTTAAGAGCATAAAGCATTTCTAGAGCTTCTCTAGGGGAAAGCTCGTCAGGCTTAAGGTTTGAGAGCAACTCCTCGACCGCAGACGGTTCTTGTTCATGGCTGTGCACAAGTGTCTGCGAATTTTGGAAAAGAGGTAAATCATTAATAAGGCCGTCTGTTTTGTTACCTTTGTCGCTGTTTTCCAGATGATCTAATACTTGACGTGCGCGGGCAATAACGGATTTTGGTAGGCCGGCCAATTTCGCAACCTGAATACCATAGGACCTGTCTGCGGCGCCGGTTGTTACTTCGTGCAAAAAGACGACGTCGCCTTTCCATTCACGCACTTTCATAGACCGGAGAGATACTGCGTCGAGTGTTTGCTTTAGGGCTGTAAGCTCGTGGTAGTGCGTAGCAAAAAGCGCTCGGGACTGATTGATGTTGTGCAGGTTTTCAACGGCTGCCCACGCGATTGAGAGGCCGTCATATGTAGCTGTGCCGCGGCCGATTTCGTCAAGAATAACAAGGGACCGAGGTCCTGCCTGATTGAGGATTGCGGCGGTTTCAACCATTTCTACCATGAAGGTAGATCGGCCATGTGCAAGGTCATCTGATGCACCAACACGGCTGAACAGACGATCAACGGTGCCTATATGCGCACTGTCTGCGGGCACAAACGCACCCATTTGTGCGAGAACGGCAATTAGCGCATTTTGGCGCAAAAATGTACTTTTACCAGCCATGTTAGGGCCGGTGATAAGCCATAGGCGGTCATCGGGGCAAAGGTTACAATCATTTGCGACAAATGGACTGCTATCTTTTACCATTAAGGCCTTTTCAACAACAGGATGTCTGCCACCTTTGATGTCGAACGATAGGCTGTCATCGATTTCTGGCCGTATATGGCGTTCTTCCTCTGCAAGCACAGCATGGGCTGTTGCAACATCTAGGACAGCAAGTGCATCTGCAGCCATAGATATTGGGCCTGCGAACTGCATGATTAGTTTAACAAGGGCAGTAAATATTTCACTCTCAAGTGCGAGAGCACGGTCGCCGGCTTCTGATATTTTTCCAGCAAGTTTCGAGAGCTCCGCTGTTGAAAACCGTATGGAATTAGCAAGTGTTTGCCGGTGAATGAATGTTTCATTTAAAGGTGCCGCAAGGAGAGCGTCTGCATTTTTTGCAGTAACATCAACATGATACCCTATGACATTGTTGTGTTTTATCTTAAGAGAGTTGATGTTGGTCAGTGCTTTATAGTCACCCTCAAGTTTAGCAATTAGCTGACGGCTATGGTCTTTGAGAGTGCGGTATTCGTCTAGAGCAGCGTTATAACCTGAGGCAATGTAACCACCGTCTCTGGTGATTAGGGGTGGTTCAGCAACAACTGCTCGCTCAAGTTCTTCCACAAGTGTTTTGTGTTCCCCTAAATCAGTATGCACATCCTCTAGCAGCATGGGGACTTCGTCTAAGGCACCGCCGGGGCCCTCTAAAAGGCCTTGTGCTATACGTGCAGCCTTCAAACCTTCGCGCATTGCTGTTAGGTCACGTGGCCCGCCGCGATCGAGTGATAGACGGGCAAGAGCCCGTTCCATATCTGGTGCACCTTTTAGAGTTGCGCGTATGTCGCTGCGAAGCGTTGGCCGCGTGTGCATATAGGCCACACAGTCTAAGCGCTCATTGATGCGTACCGGGTCAGTTAGGGGTGCTGAAAGGCGTTTAGCTAAAAGTCTTGCGCCTGCCCCAGTAACGGTTCGGTCAATAGTAGAGAGAAGGCTGCCCGCTGATTCACCTGTTTGTGTGCGGACAAGTTCAAGACTGCGCCGCGTCGCGGCATCAATCATCATAGTACCGTCAGCCGATAATCGGCGTGGCGCATGGAGGCGCGGTAAATCGCCTTTTTGAGTGTCCTCTAAATAGTCAACTAAGGCGCCAGCAGCAGCTAAATCAGCGCGGGTAAAAGCTGCGAAGCCGTCTAAAGTAGAAACATCATACATTTCCTGAAGACGGCGCATGCCGTAAGTGCTGTCAAACCTGTGGCTCTCCATCTGACTTATGACGTTACGCCAGTCAAATAGGTCGGCTGATAGTTCTTCGTCTGTCATAAAGTCATCAGGAACAAGTAATTCGCCGGGTTGTAGGCGTGCTAGATCTGCGTCCAGACGTCCGGCTTTTGTGGGCAACACAAAAAATTCTCCAGTCGACATCTCTGCAACAGCAAGTGACAGGTCTTTTTGTGCGCGACCTAGGGCAACGAGATAATTGAGGGATCTAGGGTTTAGAAGGTTTTCCTCTGTAAGAGTACCCAGTGTAACAAGCCTTACAACTTCTCGTTTAACAACAGACTTAGCGCCTCTTTTTTTAGCCTCGGCAGGACTTTCTGTTTGTTCGCAAACGGCAACTTTGAAGGATTTTCGGATAAGGCGAGAGAGGTACATCTCTGAAGCATGCACAGGAACACCTGCCATTGGGATATCGCCACCGTTTATTTTGCCACGCTTGGTAAGTGTAATATCAAGGGCTGCTGAAGCGCGCTCTGCGTCTTCAAAAAATAATTCGTAGAAGTCACCCATACGATAGAAAAGCAGGCAATCAGGGTATTCTGTTTTAATTTCGAGAAATTGCGCCATCATGGGTGTGACATTTGGGTCGCGCGCCATCTCAGCCCATTTATTGTCAGTCTTTTTGCCCTCTTGAGCTACCGATTTTTGCTCTGTATTTAAGACTGCGTTCGACGTCATTACCCAAAAACCCTGAATAAACCTGTTAAAATTCCAATTATCACTGGCTTTATGCCATAGATTACGACATTAATATCTCGCTTTTTAGAGCATTAATGGCTCCACGGCTACAATAAGAACAGAGGTTCCCCAATGCCCATTAAATCATCCAAGTTTACGGATGCAGAAGCTTTGCGCTTCCACTCTGCTGGACGACCAGGAAAATTAGAGATAATGCCATCCAAGCCGATGGCAACTCAGCGTGATTTATCGCTTGCATATAGTCCTGGTGTTGCTGTCCCGGTGCTCGCAATTGCCGAAGATCCTGATACAGCTTATGACTATACTACTAAAGGTAACCTTGTTGCAGTTATCTCAAATGGTACAGCTATCCTTGGCCTTGGTAACCTAGGCGCTCAGGCATCGAAGCCTGTGATGGAAGGGAAGGCCGTTCTTTTCAAGCGGTTTGCTGATGTTGATTCAATCGACCTTGAGGTTGATAGCGAAGACATTGATGAATTTGTAAATTGTGTGAAGCTGCTTGGCCCAAGCTTTGGAGGCATCAACCTTGAAGATATTGGCGCGCCTGCGTGTTTCATCATTGAGCAGCGCCTCCGAGAGGTGATGGATATTCCGGTTTTCCATGACGATCAGCATGGCACGGCAATTATAACA
>CAXBKT010000173.1:0-6944 GCA_963976155.1 uncultured Kordiimonadaceae bacterium
AAACTCTTAATTTAGAAGCTCAGCCTTGAATAGGTGGGGTTGGGCGGTCGCTAACGTAGAAAACAACTTTTGTGCACAACCTTAACTGTTACTGATTGCATTTTTAGCTACCCTTTAAAAACAAGCTATTCGTTCATCTTAATAAGCTAAAGACGTCAAGGAATTATTAAGCCTTACCTATTGATATCAGCTCATATTTCCAACGGAATACCATGATATTAAATCAGCAGAATAAAATTTAAATATACTATACAGATCAAAGCTGCCTGTTCGCACCTTTTGAATATGACTTCAGATTTATAATTTAAAATTGTGTACACCGCGCGTGAAAGCCGGGAGTGTCAAGCTAGTTAAAAACTTTTGAGAGGGTAATAGGATAGTTAACTGAATTAGGTATGAGGCCTTATTTTGTGTTCGTGCCCCTGAAGTCGCTGAGCCATTTTTGGAGTTTTTCTTCCAAAGTATCTCTTTGAATAGGTTTGCTGAGAAAGTCATCCATACCAGCCTCTAGGCACTGAGCCTCGTCTTTAGCCATTGCATTGGCGGTACAAGCCACGATTGGTGTGCGTGTTTTACCTTCACTTCTTTCGAAATTGCGAATAGCCTCTGTTGCTTCAAAGCCATCCATCTCAGGCATACGACAGTCCATCAAGATGAGATCGAATTCTCGCATCTTTACTTGTTCGACAGCCTCCAGCCCATTCCCTGCGGGTGTCACTAGACAACCATAACGCTCCAAAGACTTGGTCGCGACCATCCGGTTCACGGGGTTATCCTCAGCAAGAAGAATTTGTGTGCCCTTTAGGGATAGTTCTTTTTCCGGAGCGGTTCGGTCTTGGCTCGTAAGGTTATGCCGGGTGATTAGTTCTGTTGTGTCCCCTTGCTTATGAGCCTGCCATACGGCTGCTAGCATCATGGGTAACTCGTTGGGGAAAATAGGTTTGGTCAGATAGCCAGAAAAGCCAGCTTCATGCATTACTTTTGCGTCACCTTTACTAGGCGCTGATGTCATCAGTATCATCGCTGTGTCTTTAATAGCAGGCGTAAGCATGACCTGTCTGGCCAGTGTCAGGCCATCCATGCCGGGCATACAGTAATCACTGAGAATAAGCTTGTATGGGTCGTCAGTTGAAGCTGCGGCTTCTAGCTCGCCTAGGGCCTCAGCGGCATAGTTTTTTATTGTTGTGCGCGCGCCGACACTGGCTAGTTGCTCTGAGGCAATTTGGCAAGAAACAGGGCTGTCATCTACAATTAGAACACGCACCCCTCGAATGATCTCGATGTTAGCTGGTAGACGCGGGGGGCGTGCTGTTACATCTTTTAACAGTGGGATAGAAAGTTTAAATGTTGAGCCAGTGCCAACTTTACTGTCTACACTGATTTTACCCTTCATGAGCGTTGCAAGGTTCTGGCATATAGTAAGCCCAAGGCCCGTGCCGCCGTATCGTCTTGTGGTGGAAGTATCTGCTTGGCTAAACTCGCCGAAGACAGCCCCTAATTTCTCGGGAGGGATACCAATACCAGTATCTTCCACAGTGACATGTAACCAGAAATTGCCGCTATCAATTATTTCAGATTTTAGCGAGACTACTATTTGGCCATCTTCTGTAAATTTAACAGCATTACTGAGCAGATTAAGAATGATTTGTCGAATGCGACCAGGGTCCCCTTTAACGTAGCGGATGGTGTCCGAGGGGCTGTCCAGCAAAAGCTCGACACCTTTTTCATAGCACTGGGGAGCTAACATCTGACTTAAATCTTGAACAAGATGAATGAGATCGAAGGGAACGACTTCTAAATCGAGCTTACCGGCTTCAATTTTAGAAAAGTCTAAAATATCGTTTATCAGTGCCAAAAGTGCTTCTGCAGAACGCATGTTTGTTTCTGCGTAATCATGTTGTTTTTCTGTCAGTTCAGTATCCAGAAGTAAGCCTGTTGTACCAATAATGCCATTCATTGGGGTTCTTATTTCATGGCTCATGTTTGCAAGGAACATGGATTTTGCTTCTGAGGCAGCCCTGGCTTCGGCCACGGCCTTGTCGAGCGCACGGTTCTGTAGTTTGAGTTGCTCAGTTGCCCCTTGAAGCCTCTGGGTTTTATCATTGACGGCAATTTGGAGACGCGCTCTATCTCGTAATGTTTGGTAAGTGAGAAACGCTAACAAGCAGGTTATGGCTAATCCGGCAAAGGGGATCCCATAAACCAAATTAGAAGCCGCTAAGGCAGGTATCTTAACAACATCGATATGTAACTTCCAAGTGCGATTAGCAAAGGTCAAGTCATGGGTGAAAGTTAATTCTGCTGCTGGGGCGGCGGTATTATTACTGTCTGGTTCGAGCGTGTTTTGTGGATACAAGTAAGCAGTGCTGCTTGAGGTATCGATACGATATTGCAAGGTATCTGTAGTTTGGTCTGCACCAGCGGTTTCGAAGATATCGAAAAGATAGTTGCCTGAAATAACAACCCCAGGGATGTCCTCATCGCGTGTTGCGACGATGGCTTTCGCTGGGTATGCCATAAAAAACACGGGCCCTTCTGTAAGCGGGGGTGGGCCCATTGTAATGTCAGAAATATAAGGAGTTGCGTCTCGTACAGCGGGGATAATCAAGTCAAAAATTGGGGCATGTGCGCCGATGTTCCGCCCTATAAAGTTAGCGGTCTTGGTAGGGGGATAGGTATAACTAAGCACATTATAATAGCCATCTACGGGCTGTGGTGCGAGGACCTCGCCGTCACGTGTGAGGTCAAATATCTCAAAGTGCTGATAGTCAGCCCCCTTATTTTTCCTGAATTTAGCCACAAGGGCAGTAGCGTTTTCTGGTTTGGTTCGTGTAACCCAACTTAACCTGCGGCGTTCCGGGAAGTCTGGGTAGACAAGGGTTATCAAGTTATTAAATTCTTCATCGCTTACCCACTGTGACGTAGAAAACATATTTGCAATAGACGCGATTTGAAGAAGCCGGCGATTAAAGGCGGATTCAAGATTGCGCGCCTGCTCCTCAGCAGTGGCCGCTAGGCGGGTTACGGTGCGTTCTTGCTCAAAGGCTTGGAATTTCTGGAAAAGCACGAGCGAAAGTGTGCCGCCAATTAGTAAAATAATAAGGGGCGCAAGTCGTGCTAGGTATTTTTTAGGCACTTCTGTCACTGATGATGCATCATTTTAAAAGTCTACCCTGTTTAAAATTGAACTCTGGCGGTCAGGCCGAAAATGGTTTTGCCGTCGCTGGGTGTGCAGTTTACCGCGCCAGAAATTAAACCAGGGACAGCGCCGCGAGAGGCTGGGTCCAGCAGTCGTTTCTCGATACAATATTGTGCACCTGTAAGGTTGTCGGCCCAAACGGAAAATGACAAGGGCGACTGTTCGCTCAAGTCAATATCTGCTCGAACACCTAACTCAAATACTCCATCCTTTGTTGACGCAAAGTCCCGTGCCGCGTTAATGCCTTCAAACCGCTCGTCGATATAGCGGGCATTGGCCGCAAGAAGTATGGTGGCATCACCAATGGAAATCTCCCGTCGGACGTTGGCTGTTGCGGAAAATTTTGGGGCATTACTAAGGTCGTGTCCCTCTGTCACGCCGCCAAGGTTACCTGCGTCTGTGATTTTGCTGTTCAGCAGGCCAAAGGCTAGTGATACCAACCAGTTTTCATCTGGTGCCCACTGAATATCTGCATCAAGTCCATAAATACGGGACGAAGGGATATTTGTGAAAGCCGGAACACCGCCAATGACCGAGAAGATTTGTGCGTCCTGCCAATCATAATAGAACGCGGCAATGTTGACTTGAAGGGCTTCGCTTGGATTAGACTTTAACCCTAATTCAAAGGCGTCCAGAAACTCGGCCCCTACTGGTTTGCCAGCATCACCGTTTAGAGCGGCAAGTGCGCGTGTATCAAATCCGCCTGATTTGAAACCACGGGAATAGCTCGTATAAATGAGAGCGTCCGTGTGGATACGATAATCAAAGCCCAGTTTGCCAGTAAGCTCGCTTAGGTTCTGCTTTGGGGTCAGGGTGAAGTTGGGGACAGCGACAGTAGCAATCCTTGGATCCGAGGCTCCAGCGTTAATCATTTCATTGATTATTATTCTGTCGATAAATGTCTCGGGTGAAAAGAGAGCAATAGGCGACACTAGGACGCCGAAATTTGACTGCGCTGACTTATCATTGTCTGTGTAACGCAAGCCCAATGTGACCGTAAAGTCTTCGCTCAAGTCATATTCTAACTGCCCGTAAATGGAGAGATCACGGTCTTTCTGGTCGAGAAGGTTATAGGATATGACTTCGGCGTTAGGGCCGGGTCCCGCAGGTGCTGCAGGGTTCACATCTCGTCTGACGATGGTGGCTTGGGCTAGGTCTTCCTCAAGGTATAGGCCGCCAAGGAGCCAGCGAAATTCCCCCGATGTAGGGGAAAGGAGGCGTAATTCCTGAGAGAACTGTTTGTAGGTAGCATCTTGCATCGGGTTAAACGTTAAGACATTGGCTCCGCCATTATCTTTCGAGAGGGCTACATCGGTTTTTTCAATTGAGGATATGGATGTTATTTCAAAATCACTATCAAAAGTATGGGACAGCTTTATGAAGCCGCCCTTCATTTTGATGTCCTGTCGCGGCGACACGGCTAGATACACGTCATGGAAATCGGTGTTAGATGGGTTGAAGTCATTCGCGATTACACAGTCTGTAATTCTGTCGAAAGCGCCAATGTTGTCAGTGCAGGGCTGTGAAGGGTTACCTGGTTCGCCGAGCCCTATCGCCTTGGTGCCTTTGTTGGTGCCGGAGTTATCAGCTTGGTGATAGTTGAACAGAAGCTCTGTGTTGTCTGCTAGTTGCCACAGCAGTTGTCCTCGCACGGAATAACTTTCCTGTTTGCCGAGTTTTTCACCGTTTAACCGGTTGGTAAAGAAACCGTCACGGGCGTTAAAAAGACCGGATATACGAAAAGCGGCTGCTTCAGTTAGCCCAACATTAATACCAGCTTCTCCGCGTACCGTATTATAGCGACCATACGTTGCTTGAACAAAACTGTTTTGGTTACCTTCAAGTGATGGTTTGGTAGAAATATAATTAATGGCCCCGCCGGTAGTATTTCGGCCAAATAGCGTATTTTGTGGACCCCGCAATAGCTCAACCCGGTCCATATCAAAGACGCCGAGAACACCAGAAAAGGGGCTGGGAATTGAAACATCATCTTGGTAGACGCCAATCGCGCGGGCTACATTGCCGTGGTAATTTGATGTGCCAACACCGCGGATCGTGAATCCGGTATTCACTTCGTTTGAAGCATTGGTGCTAACATTTGGAAAGTGGGATAAGATATCATCTGCGCGTAGAATACCTAGTTGGCGTATTTGTTCCCCGGAAAGTACCTGCAAGGAGATAGGTACGTCTTGCGCACTTTCAGCTCGCTTCTGTGCTGTTACAATAATTTCTTCAATCGGTTCAGCATATACACTCGCGCTGGTGATAAGGCTGCCTAGCAAGGTTGCAGCTAACATAGCTTGAGGCTTCGATCGATAATGCACGTTTATACTTATCCTTAAATTCGTTTTAGTAACATAAGTTAAGGCAGGTATAGTGAATTTATTGTTAATATACGTAGATTTAGCAGAGGTATATATGCCTGTTATATTTCAAGGGTGTTAGCATAATTATTGATACTGTTTCAAAGCTGTTTGGGGTGTTCCACCTCTAGTGAGTAAACAGTGATCATACTATCAGGACTGAGTGCAGCGACGCGGGTCTTCAGGTTGGTTGTGCTTTGGAGGTAACAACATGGCTGTGGCTCGCAGAGACGAGAGCTTCTTCCAGAAGGGCTGCTCGGGCAGGGTCGGGGATTTTTAAGTCATGGTTGCGCATTTGATACTTCTTTTCTAACTAGATAAAAAGCACGCACCCGTTACGTTATTACAACCATGCATTTTGGCTCTCCGTTTATCGCACATACTATTCAACTCACCCCAATTGGGTTGTTTTCACAATCATGTGATTTCAGGTAGAGATGCGCATAATATTTGATGCTTTACGTTAGTGCTGAAGGGGCCTTGAACTGTTAGTTCAATTCTTATGTGCGCTGGGTTTGGGCTTTCTTAATGGAAGGGCCCAATTTTGCCGTGCAAGTTTTCGGAAATTCGTGCAGGCTCGCCCATAATAATTGATAGGTGTTTGTTTCCGGTGATTGCTAGTCGCTCTGGGGCAAAACAATGGAAGGGCCTTCCTTCTAGTGTAACACCTTGCCACTTAGTGCCGGGGGGCGCTTAGGGCTTATAAAATAAAAAGGGGAATACTCACATGAAGTTGGTCAACAAACTATCTGCGCTTATGGCGGCAACAATGCTTGCAGGTACGGCCTATACAGGCACTGCCTTCGCGGAAACTAAAGAAAAAGATTTTTATGTCGAATCTGCCTTCCTGGAGGGTATGGAATACAGGAATATTGGCCCATTTCGTGGGGGGCGGGTTACAACGGTTGCGGGTACAGCAAGTGACGAGCGTGTCTATTATATGGGTGCCACAGGTGGTGGTGTTTGGAAAACAACAAACGCAGGTACTAGCTGGACGAATGTTTCCGATAAATTCTTCAAAACTGGTTCTGTAGGCGCGGTGGCGGTTGCGCCGTCTGACGCCAATATTGTTGTTGCAGGCATGGGTGAAAGTCCGTTCCGCGGAGTTGCCTCGTCGCACGGAGACGGTGTTTACATTTCCCGTGATGCTGGGGTGACTTGGGAAAACGTTGGCCTAGAAGGCACGCGGCAAATTTCGACCATTCATATTCACCCTGCTAACCCTGACGTTATTTGGGTGGCGGCGCAGGGCTCGCCGTGGGCACCTACATCTGATCGGGGTGTTTATAAAACGACTGATGGCGGCAAAACATGGAGCAAGACGCTCTTTACTGACAACAATACGGGCGCGATTGATCTAACGATTGACCCCAATAATCCTC
>CAXBKT010000174.1:0-6901 GCA_963976155.1 uncultured Kordiimonadaceae bacterium
GTTAACCGAACCACCGTCCACATCTCCCTTCCATCCAACAATGTCAAAGAGCAAAAAGTCTGCCTACACCGGAAAACTCCAGTATCCTAAACTCTTTCGATTTAGGCAGGTTGCTAAGTTGAACTTTCGTTCTCATCAGCAGGGCGGTCTGTATATGGCGAGTAACTCACCGTGTCAAGCTGTTTAAAACAAAGTTTCAATCAACTCTCAGACCTTGCTAATTTCGAACCAAGGCTCTCATTAGAGGCGGCCTTTCTATGGTGAGCTAGTCACCGTGTCAAGCTGTTTAAAACATTGTCTCAAACAACCCTAGGGCCGTGTGCTGGACCGAACTTTCGTCAGCGTGCAGCGGGTGGTCTGTATATGGTGAGTAACCCCACCGTGTCAAGCCGTTTCAAACATTGTTTTCTGCGACTTACAGACCATTCCAACCGTGCGGCATTCCTTCCGGGTTAGGAGCCTCGTGAGCCCCGTCCGGTAGAGCAGCGCGCCCCGTCGGTGGAGCGGTTTCTAGTGGGGGGCGGGTATAAACGCAAGCGCTATTTTCAAACTTTGCCACTTTTCTTTTGAGCTTTACTTACAAACCGCAGGAACCTGCCCTTCTCGTCATATTCATGCCCAAAATCACCTTTAAACAGCCGCTCAAACTACGCCATACAGGTTGCCCTATATATATAAAGACTATATGGCTTGAAAAGCGGTGCCTATTTATGAGAATCTATACATATGCATAGTGCACCGAGTGTGAATCGAAGGAAGACCAAATGCCAGACTGGCAGAAGATTATCAACCAACTGAAGGCTGACCCACGGCTCAATAGTGCTTGGGACACAATTAAACGAGCAGGTAAAGCGAGTGAGTCGCCAGCAGGCTTCGGCACCATTGCTGCTTTAGGGCTTTCGGCCGTCATCTATATTAACCTACCAGGCACGTTGCCTGACACCTATATAGCGGACGATAATACACCAGAAGTATTGGAGCCGCCTCAAAAGGCAGAATCACACCCAACTGCCGAGCCTGTCACCCTTGACGATCCAGCACCTGTACCCGAGGAAGAAACCTTCCAACTACGTCGCCGAGAAACATTGATCGGCCTACTAAATCGTGCTCGCATTCAGAATAGCAACGCCCACAATGCTGTAAATGCATTAGGCAAGGTCACAAATCTACGAAAGCTCAAGGCTGGCCAGAATATTAGCCTGACCCGCAGAGCTGACGACAACAAAGCAATTGGCGAGCTACGAATCAGAGACACCTTCAACGAAGAAGCCATTGTTCTTTTGAGAGATGGTGATTATGAGGCTAAGCGGGAGCCTATTACCACCTATGCCCTCACCGATTTTGTAGAGGGTGAGATCACTGACAGCCTTTATTTATCTGCACAACGCGCGGGCATGCCTACAAAAGTGATTGTCGACTTGATTCGACTTATGAGTTTCGACGTAGATTTTGAGCGCGAGATTCGTGTTGGGGACCATTTTGAGGTTTATTATGCCCGTGATTATTCGCCTGGGTTTGATGATGTTGAAAACGGCCGCATTTTACGCGCCAAATTAACGCTACAAAAACGCGAACTCGACGCGTTCTTCTTTAAAGAGAAAGATGGGAGCGAAGGATACTTTGATGCGGGCGGAAAAAGTACCCGCAGGGCCTTGATGAAGACACCGCTAGACGTTGCGGTAATTACATCTTCATATGGCCGCCGAAAACACCCCGTACTTGGATACACCCGCATGCATAAAGGCGCTGACTTCCGCGCGCCGACAGGTACACCAATCATGGCTGCTGGGGACGGTATCATTGAAATGTCTGCACGAAATGGCAGTTACGGCAACTATGTCCGTATTCGCCATAACGGGACCTACAAAACGGCTTATGCTCACCTAAGCCGCTACGGCAAGGGCGTGAAAAAAGGCCGTCGTGTGAAGCAAGGGCAGATTATCGGATATTCTGGTGCGACAGGTCGTGTGAATGGACCACACCTGCACTATGAAGTACTCATCAACGGCAAGCAAACAAACCCTATGACCCTCAAACTCCCAACAGGCCGTACCCTGAAGGGCGAGGATAAAAAAATCTTCGAAGGGCAAACTACTGCATTACTGCAAGACCTAGAAAAAGTTCGGGAGCTAAAAACGATTTTATTTGCCCAACAAGGTGGGGCCAAAACAGAAATAAAAAGCGCACGTTAGAAAGGAAGCCCCTGAACTGAGGGGGCTTTCTTTCTCCAATCCTCAAAATGCAAAACGCTAGCTACAACAAAGCCTTAATAAATTTTAACTCGCATCTTCACGGCGTGCTCGGTCAACATGTTTACCAGCATCATCAAGCGCCTGCCTAAGAGCAAACTCACCAACCGGCTTAACCAAATGGTGAGTCAAACTGCCATTCTCTTCAACCCGAGCATCTTTTGCTTCAGCCCGGCGATCCAACATAACCACGCAAGCTGTAAACGCGCTAATGCCCTGTGCATCATTAATCAAATCTAGCCCAGCACCGTGCCCACTTGATTCGGCAGTCACCAAGATATCTATCATATCACTGCGTAAAATAGCCCTCGCTTCATCAAAAGAAGCAACCGTTCTTAAATTATATCGTCCACCCAAACGTTCGGATACATTTCCAATGTCGCTGGGGTCCACAACCGCCAAAACATTAGGGCGCGACGCTTTTGCTGCCACCATGCCTGCTTCACCAGCAATGCCTCTATCATCGGACGGCACTTCGTGCCCGTCGATCATAGTTTTTGTACCCATCGCATCAAGTACAGCTCGGCTATGGCTATCAAAACCTGAAATGTTTACTTGGTTTCCCAGCGAAACATAATTCTGCGTAACAATTCGTTCAACCATTGGCGACCCGACCACCACTTCGTCCCGTTCGTCACTATCAACAAAAGTAACAGCTAAACCAACAATGGCTACGGGCCCATCTTCATCTGACACCACTGGTAAAAAAAGCCATTCGACATCTTTATGTCGATGACCAAACCAAATACGAGAGCGTCGTATAAGACCAACTTTCTGTAGAATGCAGGGCATTAACAAAGCCATCTGCATCGCTTTCAAAGCTGGTGGAAACAAATCAGTGATGGGACGGCCAAGCAAATCAGCCGACAGGACGGCTTCATTTCTCTCCCCCAAATAATCGATTTTAATGTCACCATGCTGCAGGGAAAGAATCAATCCACACTCATCAAACTCAGCTAGTTTCTCTGGTGTAAAGTCAGATAGATGCGGCAAGCCTTCCCCAGGCAGTTGGTTTTTCCAGTATTGAAAAAAGTCTTTAGATAGTCGATGCTGCACGGCCTAATCCTACCAAAACATAAAAGTCACCACCATCTACTCCGGCGTCTTAGCGAAGTCAGTCTGGTTAGCAACCCATTAATATTTGGTAAAAGTAATACTAAATTGGTGAGAGTTCCGTGACGGTGGTTACAGAAAAAGCCGCCTCCAAAAGAAGCGGCTTTTCAATATGTTATCCTATTTTATATCAGGCAGCATTAACCGCCGCAGAAGCAGAAGTCACCATCACGCCATCAGCAGTAAGTGTAACAACTGCTTCATCACCGGACTTAATATCACCGCGCAAAATAAGCTCGGCAAGTTGATCTTGCACATGCTTTTGAATAGTACGTTTAAGTGGCCTCGCCCCGTAAATAGGGTCATAGCCCGCGTCAGCTAGCCAACGCTTTGCATCATCTGACAAAGATAAAGTAATTTTTTTGTCGCCCAACAGTTTTTGCAATCTGGCGATTTGAATATCTACGATATCTGTCATATGTGCGCGCTCCAACCGGTGGAACAGAATAGTCTCATCTAGCCGGTTCAGGAACTCTGGTCGGAAGGAACTTTTCACAACATCCATTACCTTACCACGCACCTCTTCCACAGGCGTGCCATCTGGGAGATCCGCAATCAAATGCGAACCAAGGTTAGAGGTAAGAATAATAAGGGTATTACTAAAATTAACCGTCCGACCCTGACCGTCCGTTAATCGTCCATCGTCCAATACCTGCAACAACACATTGAAGACATCAGGGTGCGCTTTCTCAATTTCATCAAATAAAATCACCTGATAGGGTTTACGGCGAACAGCTTCTGTCAGCACACCACCTTCTTCATATCCAACATATCCTGGGGGGGCACCAATCAAACGCGCAACAGCGTGCTTCTCCATATATTCCGACATATCCACACGGACCATCGCGGTGTCATCATTGAATAGAAATGCTGCCAATGCTTTTGTAAGTTCTGTTTTACCCACACCCGTTGGGCCAAGGAACAAGAAACTACCAAGAGGCCGGCTTGGGTCCTGCAGTCCTGCGCGTGCTCGGCGCACACTGTTCGAAACAGCCTGAAGCGCTTCTGTTTGGCCAATCACCCGCTTGGAAAGAGCATCTTCCATTGCAAGCAATTTCTCGCGTTCACCTTCAAGCATTTTATCAACGGGCACACCTGTCCATTTGGACACGACGCTGGCAATATCTTGGTCCGTTACTTCCTCGCGCAACAAACTGGATTCAGCGTGCTCTTCAGCCGATTGCTCCAACTGTTGCTCAAGTTGCGGGATAACACCATGCTGTAATTCGCCAGCGCGGCCATAGTCACCCCTCCGGTGAGCTTGTTCGAGTTCAATCCTCGCCTTATCAAGCCGTTCCTTCACTTGCTGGCCACCAGCAATCTTATCTTTTTCAACTTGCCAGCGCGCGGTTAACTCCGCCGAAGACTGCTCCAAGTCTGCGAGCTCTTTTTCCAAGTCAACAAGGCGTGCTTTGGCACCCTCATCTTTTTCTTTCGTCATTGCTTCACGCTCAATTTTGAGCTGAATGATTTTCCGGTCAAGCTCATCAATTGCAACAGGCTTCGATTCTGTTTCCATACGCAGACGTGACGCTGCCTCATCCATCAGGTCAATCGCTTTGTCTGGTAAAAATCGATCTGTGATATAGCGGTTTGACAAAGTTGCCGCAGCCACAATCGCACCATCCGTAATCCGGACACCGTGGTGCAATTCGTATTTTTCCTTAAGACCACGTAAAATAGAGATGCTATCTTCCACCGTAGGCTCTGCTACAAGAACAGGCTGGAACCTACGCTCAAGTGCAGCATCTTTTTCTACATACTTGCGGTATTCTTTCAGAGTCGTGGCGCCAATGCAGTGCAGTTCGCCGCGCGCAAGTGCAGGCTTCAATAAATTAGACGCGTCCATCGCGCCCTCTGTTTTACCTGCCCCAACAAGCGTGTGCATCTCATCAATGAAAAGAATCACATCACCTGCACCGTGAGAGACTTCCTGCAAAACACCTTTTAGGCGCTCTTCAAATTCACCACGATATTTTGCACCTGCTATTAGGGCCCCCATATCGAGCGCCATGATACGCCTGTCTTTTAAGCTGTCCGGCACATCGCCATTTACAATACGGAGCGCCAACCCTTCAGCAATAGCTGTCTTACCAACACCTGGCTCACCAATAAGTACTGGGTTATTTTTGGTCCGGCGTGAGAGTACTTGTATCGTCCGGCGGATTTCTTCATCGCGGCCAATTACGGGATCAAGCTTCCCTTCACGGGCGCGGGCAGTTAAATCCTGTGCGAACCGGTTAAGGGCGTCATAAGCATCTTCTGCAGAGGAGCTATCAGCCGTCCGGCCTTTGCGCACCTCATTGATGGCTTTATTAATACCGTCTGCCGTGGCGCCAGCTTGCATCAAATATTTCCCGGCGTCGCATTTAGGCGTGAGCAATAAGGCAAGCAACAGTCTTTCAGCAGTTACATATTTATCACCAGCTTTCTCAGCAATTTCTTCGGCTTTTGCAAAAACTTTCGCAGTCATTGAGTCCAGATGCAATTGCCCTGCACCTGCGCCTTCAACCTTTGGAATTTTTCCTAAATGTTCTTCTGTTGCAGCCAAAGCCTCTTCTGGCCGACCACCTGCTGCCCGAATAAGATTAGCCGCGAGGCCTTCTTTATCATCAAGCAGAACCTTCAGAATATGTTCTGGTGTGAAGCGCTGATGGTTCTCGCGAATTGCAAGGCCTTGCGCTGACTGGATAAAACCGCGGCTGCGGTCAGTAAATTGTTCAATATTCATGTGTCTTTAACCCCATGATACACACCTGTCCTTCTTTTGAAGCAACAAGCTATTTTATAGATACAGCAACGCCCCTAGCGGGCACGTCTCACTAAACAATGTGGGCATGATCATTTTTGTTCGCAAGGGCTTAAGCAAAAAACAGTTCGGAAAATGTGATTTTCCAAGAAAACACAGCCTCCCTTAGGGTTTTGCTAGGGTACGAATGACGTTGAATAAAGAACAGCTACAGGGAAATAAAAAAGCGACCCCAATAAAGGGGGCCGCTTTTCCAATTAATTTGTAGCTGTTGAAGCTTATTAAGCTGCGGCTTCCCCGTCTTTATTAGGAGCATCAGTATTAGATGCAGCGCTCGCAGTTTCTTCTTTAGGCTTTCTGGGACGGCGCGCCCTAGGCTTCGGCTTCTCATCACCAGCTTCTGCCGCATCGACCTCCTTTTTAGGAGCACGACGGCGAACAGGTGCACGGCGTTTTGGCTTTTCTTCAACATCAACAGTCGGTGCGAGATCTAACTCAGGATGAACTTCTTGTGGCTGCTCAGTTGCAGCTACATCTGCACCAACAACACCAGTTTCAACTGGTGCCGCATCAACTGTCTGATTTTTCTGTTCATCAACAGGCGTGTCTCTGCGTTCTTGTTGATCACCATTTCGACCACGGCGACCACGGTCCCGGCGATTACGCTGATTATCATCACTACCCTGATCACGATTATCTCGATTATCATGATTATTATCGCGCGGCTCACGGTTTTGAGACTCTCGTGGTTCGCGAACCTGCATCTCATTCACCACGCGCTGATAATGGT
>CAXBKT010000175.1:0-6736 GCA_963976155.1 uncultured Kordiimonadaceae bacterium
GTTTACGTAACAATACGCACCAACCAGCACAGTGAAGAGTGGTTGGGTGATTTTGCCGAGGGCATAAAACAAATTCCGGAAGTAGTAGAATTTCACCGTATGAGCGGAGAAGTGGATTATTTAATGAAGCTGCGAGTACGTGATATTGATGATTATGATCGTATCTATAAAAAAATGATCAAATGCGCACCGCTCGCAGATGTATCGTCTTCATTTGCGATGGAGCGTATTAAAGAAACGACAGAGATACCTCTGTTTGTAGCTTAGCTGTTAGGAAAAACGTGAAGGTGCAAACGGTTTCAAATTTACACTTGTGGGTTGGCCAGCGATTAGCTCTTCAACCAATTGGGCTGTTACGCCGCAAAGGGTAAGTCCTAAGTGCTGATGGCCGAACGCGCATATAACACGTTCGCTGTCGTCACCGTATCCAATAAAAGGTAAGTGGTCAGGTAAGGAGGGCCGGTAGCCCATCCAAGTTGAAGCGCCGTGCGTGCTAGTGTTGGGCAATAAATCTTTCACATGGTTGCTGATCGTCGCGAAGTTTTTATCGCGTGGAGGCATGTTGAGGCCGCCAAATTCTACAATCCCAGTTGCACGTAAACCATCGCTCATAGGTGTCATAATGATCTTCCGTTCATAGGAAGCTATGGGTAGATGAAAGTCTGTCGCTTCGTTATTCAGGTGAATATGATATCCTCGCTCGGTTTCTAGAGGGGCATATATACCAATATTGTTGGCAATTTTTTTGGAGAAAGCTCCAGCTGAAATGATTGCTTTTTCTGCCTGGATAGTTTGGTTGTTAGTTATAATTTCAAGCCCTGCCAAGCAGTGCTTTAGGGTGAGAACCTCTTCGTTGATGAAGATTGCTCCTGCTTTGCGTAGATATTCTTCGAGTGCTTGGCAGATACTATAGGGGTTTGTCACATGGCCAGTTTTGGTGAAGTGCATAGCACCGACTATATTATTATTTAGGCTAGGGGCTATGGCTTTCACCTCCGAGGCAGAAAGCCAATTAACAGCAATGCCTTGTTGCGTGCAGGTGGAAATTTCTTTTTGTGCAGCCTGAATGTTTGCAGGATTTTCTAGGACTACTAAATTACCTGATTGATGGAGCAGTTCTGGGTGGCCAGTAGTTTCCAGTAATATTTCCAAATCTGACATCGCTCTTTCTTGGAGAGATTTAAGTGCAGCGGTGCCCTGTTTGAATTGGCTTGGTCTTGATGCGTAAGCGAACCGTAAAAGCCACGGTGTAACTTGAGCTAGATAACGAAAGGGTAATTTTATAGGACTGGTAGGGTCTAATAGGTACTTGGGCAGGGCAGCAATAGTTTGCGGTGAGGCAAGAGGGTGAATTTGCTCGGTCGCGATATGGCCTGCATTACCAAAAGAAGTACCTTTGCCGGGTTCGTTTTTATCTATCAGGGTGACACTGTGCCCTGCTTTTCTAAGACGCACAGCACAGGCCAGTCCAATGATGCCCGCCCCAATAATGGCAATGTTCTGTTTATGTTTATTCATGCCTCAAGCCTGTTTTTTGGATTGTATATTATTCACTTGTAATCTGAACATAATATAATGTATACATTTTTTGAAGCAAATTATTATCCCATTAAGTGCATGGGCCCGATACGTTTTTAGGAGTTTTTAATGTCTAAGTATGATTTGTCTAAGTGGCGCGGGGTTTTTCCTGCTGTAACCACTCAGTTTGAGGTGGATGGTTCGATCAATTATGATGCTACGCAAAAGGTAATTGATGGCCTAATTAATGACGGCGTTCATGGCCTTGTCTTCATGGGTACTGTTGGTGAAAACAACTCACTTCGCTCTGAAGAAAAAATCAAAGTACTTGAGTCTGCTGTTGAAGCAACGGCTGGTCGGGCATTCACTATCACAGGTGTTTCTGACTATGACGCACCACGTGCATCAGAATACGCGCAAGCTGCTGAAAAGGCTGGCGTAGACGGTTTGATGGTATTGCCTGCTATGGTTTACATGCCAACGGAAGCTGAGCTCGATACGCATCTTAGAACAGTGTCGCAAAGCACTGACCTGCCTGTAATGATTTACAATAACCCAACAAGTTACCGCCTCAATATGTCGGTTGAAGCGATCGCAGGCTTGATGGACGTTGAAAACATTGTTGCGTATAAAGAGTCTGCTGAAGACAGTCGTCGTTTCACTGATATCTATAACGCAATTGGTGACCGTCTTGTACTTTTTGCTGGTCTTGATGATCTCGCGCTTGAAGGCTTAATTCTTGGAGCAAAAGGTTGGGTTTCTGGTCTGACAAACGCATTCCCTCGGGAATCTGTTGCGCTTTATGACCTCGTACAGCGTGGTGAAATTGCAAAGGCTCTCGAGATTTATCGTTGGTTTATGCCGCTGCTGCACCTTGATGCGCAAGCTGACCTTGTTCAGTGTATTAAGCTGTCTGAGCAAGTGATGGGCCGTGGTAGCGAGAATGTTCGTGCGCCGCGCCAAATTCTTGCTGGTGAGGCACGTACTAATGTTATCAAAATGGTTGAAACAGCGCGTGATACACGCCCAGACCTAGATGCGTTGCTAGCGTAGGTAAAAGTTGGGAGTTAAGTGAAATGCCAGAAAACCGTCATTCCTTTTTTTGCGTAGATGGCCATACATGTGGCAACCCGGTTAGGTTGGTTGCGGGTGGAGCGCCGCTCCTTAATGGTTCTACCATGAGCGAAAAACGGCAGGATTTTCTGGCACGCTTTGATTGGATCAGGAAGGCGTTGATGTTCGAACCGCGTGGGCACGATATGATGTCAGGTTCCTTCTTGTATCCACCAACGTCTGCGAACGCTGACACGTCCATCTTGTTCATCGAGACAAGTGGCTGTTTGCCAATGTGTGGGCATGGTACTATTGGTACGCTCACGATGGGTCTTGAGCAGGGGCTAATACACGCCAAAGAGCCGGGAAAGTTAGTCGTTGATGTGCCTGCGGGGCAGATTGAGGCTACATATGAAATGGAAAACGGGCTTGTTAGCGAGGTGCGTATCCGAAATGTAGCGAGCTATCTTGCAGCAACAGATATAAAAGTTGATGTGCCGGGGCTCGGTGAAATTAAGCTTGATGTATCGTACGGCGGCAATTATTACGCAATTGTAGAACCACAAGAAAACTGCCCTAGCCTAGACAGAATGTCTGCTGGCGAAATTCTTCATTTCAGTCCGTTAGTTCGGAAAGCGGTGCAGGCTGTTTACGAGCCGGTGCATCCCGATGATTCAACTGTGCGTGGTGTTAGCCATGTACTTTGGACCGGCAAGGCGCAAACCGACGGCGGTCATGCCCGTAATGCTGTGTTTTATGGTGATAAGGCAATTGACCGTTCACCTTGCGGTACAGGAACGAGTGCTCGTATGGCACAACTTGCTGCGCGTGGTGAGTTAAAAGTGGGAGATGATTTTCACCATGAAAGTATTATCTGCTCTATCTTTAAGGGGCGTGTTGAAGCATTAGCCAAAGTTGGTAATCATGATGCGATTATCCCAAGCGTTGCTGGGTGGGCAAGAATGACGGGTCTTAATACCATATTTGTGGATGAGTACGACCCGCTTTGGGCTGGGTTCCAAGTAACATAGATATTTGAGAGAATGACCTTTTGAAACGACTTCAAACATCCGCAGCTAGTATGCTTGTTGAACAAGTTAGAAATGATATTCTGACAGGCGTCTTCAAGGCGGATGAGCGTGTCCGGCAGGAACTTGTCGCTGAAAAATATAATGTTAGCCGCATACCTGTGCGGGAAGCCTTGATGCAGCTCGAGGCGCAGGGATTACTATCTTTTGTCCCTCAAAAAGGGTTTGTTGTACGAGGCATGTCACGCGCTGAAGTGGAAGATATTTTTGAATTGCGCCTGAAGATCGAGCCAGATCTTATTGCTGGTGTAGTTGAAAACTCTGACGATGAAACATTTGTTGATGCAGCACGTCTATTTGAGAAAATGAATGTTGAGTATGCAGCGAATAGTCTGTCGAATGACTTCACCAATTTCCATATTGATTTCCACTTGGCCCTTATTAAAGATTCTAAGCGTGAACGTAGCAAGGAGATGACACGACATTTGTATATTCTGTCAGAGCGTTATATTCGACATCATCACTGCGATCACAGCGAGCAAGCAGAGCAAGAGCACCGCAATATTTTAGATGCCTGCATTGCAGGAAAGCCCAGAGAGGCTGCAGCGTGTGTAGAGTGGCATATTCGTAAAACTTTGGAAGACTTACTCGTAGAACTTCAAACTAATCCTTAAGCTTTTCGTATGTTGAAAAGTATCATTGAAAGCAATGTCAGCATTACGCCTGCCCAACCAAGAGTGTTCAGTTCGGGGAATGGGATCATATCTGGCCATAGCTGTGACGCACCGTAGCTTGCAAAGATAGTAGCGAGCGGTACGAGTGCCAAAGCTGAGCTAACGTGTGTCGTGGGCCAATAGTTTAGACTTTCTGAGAATGAATAGTAGGCCACAAGGGTGTTAAGCGCGCAAAAAGAAAGTATCAGCCATTCGGTGCCGGTCAGTACTTCAAAGCTGTGTAAGTCACTTGCGGGCAATAAAGTTATGACAGCGACAACATAAATAAATAGCAATATGTTGGCAGAAGAAATTTTCGTAACTAACCGTTTTTGCAGCAACGCATAAACCGCCCAAACAAATGAAGCTGTAACAGCAATCAAGACGCCGGTAAGGAAGCCGGTTTCTTCGAAGGATAGTTTGGCAATAGACGCATTGAAAAACATCCCTAGCCCAACAAAAAGTGCAATAAAGCAACCAGCCTGGAATTTGCTAATACGCTCTTTAAAAAAGAATATTCCGCCAAGCGCGAGGAATAAGGGGGTAGCCTGAGAAAAGACCTGCATGGCTGATGGGTCAATGTAGTTTAAGCCGTAAATATATAATAAATAGTCACTAATAAGAAATATGGTTGCAGCAGATAGAATGCCCCAATCGCTGAGGGATAAATTACGGAATTCATTTAAACGCCCCTTTGCTGCTTGGTAGCTTAGGCAAAGGACGGCAGCTACCAGAAAACGGAACCATGTGATCGTTGTGCCATCCTGCAAGCTAAGTGTGAACACGAGTGCAATGGGTAAGATGCCCCAAAAGAGAACAGTAATAGTCACCATTACGAGGCCATTCATAAAGGTATTTGGATGTTGTTGGTCCATTGTTGGGTGTCCTTTGGCTACTTACTCAGCCTTATTGCAGTAAACTCTTTATCCACATACAAAATAATACGGATAGTTATTATATGTGCGGTAATGATTTTTGATGCATGATGACTTAAGAAAACTTGATCTTAACCTATTGGTGGCGCTCGATGCTTTGCTAAGTGAAAACGGTTAAGGTTCATGGGATATAATTAATAGTTATGTCCGGATATATGTAGACTGTAGGGCAGGAGCCTCTCTACACAGGTCGTTATGAAACTTGAGCCAACAATTTGTTACAATGCCCTTTTAAGCCGAGATGCGCGGTTCGACGGTAAATTCTATATTGCTGTCGGTACAACTGGTGTTTATTGCCGTCCGATTTGCCCGGCCCCGACGGCATTACAGAAAAATTGCACTTTTTATCCAACGGCGGCCACAGCAGAGAAGGCAGGGTACCGCCCATGTTTGAGGTGTTTTCCCGAATCTTCACCGGCTTTCATATCGTCTGGGATATCTTCGGAACTGGTCCTAAAAGCAATCCGGTATATCGACGAGAATGAAACTGAGCAGACATCAACAGCAAGCATTGCAGAGGTGCTGGGTATTTCTTCGCGCCATCTAAGGCGTTTGTTTGAGGAAAATCTCGGTGTTTCGCCAATGCAGCTCATAAAAACACGCCGCGTGCAGCTGGCTAAAAAGCTTCTAAATGAAACCAGTCTGCCTATGTCCAAGATAGCTTTTGTTGCAGGGTTTCCTAGTATTGCGCAGTTCAATGCCGAAGTTAAAAAGACGTATGGTCGAACTCCGAGCGCTTTACGAAACATTAGGAAGGTCGCCAATGATGCTGGGGGACTGTCAATAAAGCTATTCTACCGGCCACCTTTGAACTGGCAGCAAATACAGGACTATTTCGGGCCTCGCTTAATCACTGGCGTTGAATGTTTCCGCGGTGGTAGGTATCAGCGTCTCCTGAAGTTAGGTGGCACTTACGGTGTTATTGAAGTGGCGCACGATCCGGCGTTCGATTATCTAACGCTTACCGTTCCAGCCGACTTTTGGCAGTATTTGCAATTGATAATCCGCAAAGTCCGGGAGTTGTTTGACTTAGATGCTGACACGCAAGGTATTGCTGATGATCTGTCTGCTGATAAAAATATAGAAAAAATCGTTAGCGCGAATTCTGGTGTACGGTTGCTAGGGGCCTGGGATTTTTATGAGCTATCGATTAGGGCCATCGTTGGTCAGCAAATAACAGTCGCTGGGGCTGCTACCTTAACAGCGCGTTTGATACAGTCACTAGGTAAACGGGTGGATATGGATTTGCCAGAGGGGCTTTGTGGTATGTTCCCCAATCCTGACTGTGTTGCGGGTGCAGACCTTGAGAAGCTTGGCTTTACTAAGGCGCGGGCAGAGACGCTTAGGCGTTTTTCGCAGTCCTATCTGGACGGGGCTTTGCAATTTGAGCGTTCGGTAGGCCGGCAACAAGTGCTCGAACAACTGACTTCTTTAAAAGGAATTGGTGACTGGACAGCCAACTATATTGCTATGCGAGCTCTCCGAGAAA
>CAXBKT010000176.1:0-6645 GCA_963976155.1 uncultured Kordiimonadaceae bacterium
TTTCCTACGCGCCGAAATATTGGGCACGACTGGCGCAGGCAAAAGCACACTGGCACGTGGCCTTGCACATGAGATGTCGAATGTGCGCACGGGCCTGCCTTATCGCAAGTCTCCCGTTGCGATGATACTATCGGCAGCACAGGCCCTGAAGATTGTAGGACTACCACGTAACCGTATCGATATTCAGGTTTGGAAAAACACCGCACAACTCTTGTTTTTCCGACGCGCGTGTCAAAAGGGCGTCATTGGACAGACCAGCCCAGCATCGCACCTTCTGTTGGACCAGGGGCCCTTGTTTCAGCTTATTCTGGCGGGAAAAGAGGGTTTGTTTGCGTTAGAGTCCAGCTTAGCGGAAGATGTCCTAAAGCATTTCAATCGTATTGGCGGGATCGGGATCAACTTGAAGATGGATCGCAATACCCTGCGACAACGCGTTGTAGATCGCACAGGCCAGCCAACCCGCGGTGCAGAGATCTCTGACAGTGCGTTTGAAGCGTTTGCAACGGATTATGACACCCGCTTTCAAGCACTGACATCCGCGTTAGAGCGCACATGCGAGATAACATCGCAACCGACACCAGAACAAACCGTGCAAGCCGCACTCGAGAATATCGCAGAAATACGAAAGCAATTATGAGTCCGGCCAAGAAAAATGCGCTTGCAAGTTATGGGAATTTTGTTGCGCTAGCCGTTTTGGGGCTATTCGCAAACCCGTTACTAGTAGGCTATCTTGGGCCTGTTGCCTTTGGTGTCTGGAAGGCTTGCCAACGCTTGCTTGATGTCGCGACTGTGGCCGATGGCCGTGCTACGCAAGCCTTGAAATGGGTCATTGCGCACCGCGCAGGTGATACAGGTGTCGCAGATAAGCAGCGCGCTGTTGGCGCGGCCATGCTGATCTGGCTGATCTGGCTGCCCCTGCTGATTGTGATCCAGATCGGGATTCTGCTCCTGCTACCGTCGTTGATTTCAGATGTTCCAGCCAGTTTTATGCCAACGCTTTATTGGGCTGCGGGGTTGCTGGCGCTCAACGTGCTGATAACTGGAATTGCCAACATCCCCGACTCGGCCCTTGTGGGTAGCAACATGGGGTACCGCTCTATGATTGTGACGACTACGGTGACGATCCTTGCAAACATCGTTATGGTGTTACTCGCTTGGGCCGGTTTTGGCATTCCGTGGCTTGCAGCTACACTTGTAGTCACCACTCTGATCAATGGGCTTGTGACACTGCGTGTGGCGCGCCGCAATATCGTGTGGTTTGGAGTAAAACGACCAGAGCGTCAGGCTGTCGGATCGATGGCACGCTTTAGCGGTTGGGTGCTTGTCTGGTCACTGGTCACCAAATTTCTGTTGTCGAGCGAAATCATCCTGATTGGCGCAGTACTGGGCGCGGCGGTTGTGACTGACTTTGTTTTTACGTCTTACATTTTGCAGTTCGCGCTGGCGATTTGCCTGATGACCGCAAGCGCCATGATGCCGGGGCTGGGTAAGGCATTGGGTGAAAAAGATATGGTGCGTGTAAATATTGTAACGCAAGAAGCACGGCACCTCGTCTTCGCCATCGCCACTGCTGTGTGTTGCTTGATTTTGATTTTCAACGGACCCTTTGTGCGGCTTTGGGCGGGTAATGAATTTTTCATGGGGCCGTTGGTGAATATCGCGATGGCATTATCATTCTTGCAGCTCGCTATGATCCGCTGTGACGCGCAAATTCAGGATACGGGACTGCTGATTGGCGGCAAAGTGACACTTGGCATTATCAGCACAGTGCTATCGCTTGTGCTGGGGTATATTTTCCTCACCTACTCTGGTGAAATCTGGATGATGTTTGCGGGGCTCATGCTAGGCCGACTACCCATGTCTATCGGTTTTCTGGTGATGGTGGGGCGTATGTTGAACAGTCCTAGATATCTTTCTTGGAAAGCCATCCTTGGTGCGATTACGTTTATTTTGATTTCTATCGGCTTGGCACCCCATATCCCCGAGGGGCTCATATTCGTGCCACTCGCCTTGATAGGGGCAATTACGGTGTCGATTCTTTGCGTTTATATTATGCTCTCTGCAGCCACCCGCGCTAAGCTAATAAACCGTAAGAGTAGAGCCAAATAGATGAAGTTAGATACAAAATGGCTCGCTATTTTCATCATTATTCTACAAGCAACACATCTTTTCGTGCCTGTAGCGATGTATGCTGGATTAGGCGGCGCGTCCTTGGTTTCTGCGGCTCTAACACTACTTTCGGCAATTTATATATACAAAGGCAAACGTTTCCTTGGAGTTGCAGTCAACCATAAAATATTCGTGCTTTGGCTAATCGCAATACTTATACTGCCCTTACTTATTATTTTAATACAAGTACTTGCCAATCCAAACTCTGAAAGTAATTTTTACTGGATACGAAATATTATCGGGTATTCAGCACTGTTTATCATGGCTGTGATTTTCGCCATTAAATCAGGCGAAGATCTGGTGAAAAAGGTTTATATTTCACTTGCGCTGATCATCGGGGTATCATTCTTAATAAATATTATATTTCCCCAGATCATATATCAGAATCTTAGATTTTTGAATATTAGGATTGGAATTATAACGGGAGGTCGACCAACAGGGTTTTTCCCACATATGAATACCGCAGCCCTGAGCAGCGTTTGCATCATGTTTGTGCTCATGGTTCTAAAATCTCGTTATGAATATCTGACACGCTTGGCAGTGGCGTTGAGTTTCCTCGTCATAATCATGACTGGATCGCGAACATCCTTACTGCTTGCCCTGATCATTATCTTTGGTGTGACGGTCCGCTCTTTCAAAGACGCGCAAAATATCAGGCTTTTGGCCAAGCTTTACTTTAAGGCCGTTTTTCTTATATTTGCGGCTTCTTTCTGTATTTATATATTATATCGATTTACAGCCAATCCCGCTATTCAACAAAGTATGCAACGAATGTTTACGGCGCTGCAATTTGTGACTGGCAATCAAGTTGCCGATGCAAGTTTATCCATCAGAGGCGGCGTGCTTGATTACTATTTCAATCTTAGTATGGAAAGGCCTTTTTTGGGCTTTGGTCCCAATATCACCGAAAGCGTAGTGGATGCTGGTAAAGTTTCAAATGTCAGCCAAAATCTCTGGCTTCAGTGGGCCGTCGAATACGGATATTTTTATGTGTTGTTTGTAGCCGCTTGCACCATCAATGGGATATTATCATCTAATTTCATGGTAAGAAGCTTTCTTATACTTTTCGTCTTTATGAGTTTTTCGTTCGTCCAGATTTTCTTTGTCCGCGCGTTCCTTGTTACATTTGGAATCATCATTGGTCTATCAATACGAAAACGAATGGACGTTCAGCAAAGTGCTTCCGCCCAAGTGATATCCGGTCCTCAGACGTCACTCCCAACACAAGAGGCTTCATGAATATTATTTCCCTTGCCCGCCGTGCAATTGACGCTATTCACAAGCGTCGGGACCCCATCGGCTATGCCCGTAAAATCGGAGTGATCGTCGGGAAGGATTGCCGCCTGATCAATGTCAGTTTTAGTTCAGAGCCTTATCTGATCGAACTTGGTGATCATGTCAGCGCCACACAAACCCGTTTTGAAACACACGACGGAGGCGTTTGGGTATCGCGTCATCTTGATCCCGAAATTGACCGCATTGATCGCATCAAAGTTGGAAACAATGTGTTTATCGGATTCGGGTCGATCATACTTCCAGGTGTGACGATCGGAAACAATGTCGTTATTGGCGCGGCCTCTGTCGTAACCAAATCCATTCCCGACAATAGTGTCGCAGCAGGAGTTCCTGCTCGTGTGCTAGGGCCGGTAGAAGCCTATTGGGATAAGGTGTTGAAATCGGGTCAGAAGACAAAGTCCCTATCTTATGATGACAAAAAGAACTTTTACTTAGAGACCTCAGCATAACCCCTACTTAAGTAAAAACTTGGGAATTTGCCATTGATTTTGTTCGATAAAATTTAGCTAAACCCACCAAAACGGAGTTATGCAGAGGCCTCACTTAGAAACAAACCACCCATAAAATTGAACACAAAATATTCTGCCCCCGCTGTCATCTAACGGGAAGAGGCTAGTATCTCGGTGCTGCCATGTATAAGCGACAAGAGGTTACAATTTTGCAGACCAAACACATGCCGGCGCACGGTAGTGGTCAATTTACGAGAGGTCCATGACAAATGACTGGGAATGCCAAAGCACAGGAAAATAACCGAGACTTCATCGATATCGGAGAAATCTTCGGTATTATGTGGCGCGGTAAATGGGTCATTTTCGTATTTGCTTTGTTGGCAGGATTCGTTGCTGCATTTTACGTTACTAACTTTGTAACACCACTTTATCGCGCGACATCCGTCGTAATCATGGAAACCCAGCAAGAAAGCATCATTGATCTACAAAGTGTTGTTGGTGGTTTTTCTGGCGACACCTCAGCGGTGAATTCCGAAGTCGAGGTCCTCCAATCCCGTAGCTTGATGAACAGCGTTGTTGCCCGATTGAACCTCGTTGAAGACCCTGAATTCAATTCAAGCCTCGTTACACCAAGCTTTGTTGAAAAAACAGTAGGCGCCTTGCGGGAGCTGATTGTAAGCCAGCCGCAAGCCTCCACAATGACGCCCGAAGAACAGGCACAACGGACAAAAGATTCTGTGACATCTGCCTTGCTCAACTCAGTAACGGTTCGCAATATACCCCTCAGTCTCGTGTTAAAAATAACAGCCACATCAAAGAGTTCTAGAAAAGCGGCGTTGATCGCAGATACCATCGCCGAGGTTTACATCCTAAATCAAATTGCGACGAAGTTCGAAGCGACGGAGCTGGCAACGCGGTGGCTGACCGATCGGGTCACTACCTTGCAGGACAAATTGGAAGAAGCTGATGGAAAGGTTGCCGAGTTCTCGGCGGGAACTGATCTGGTATCTATCGAGGGCCTGCGAGCGCTTGAACGGCAGGCAAAAGAGCTGCGCGAACGTATCACCGTTGCAAACCAAAATGCTCTTGAAGCGGAACAGTATTTTGATGCCCTAAGTGTTTTGACGACCCGCGAGGAAAAAGCAGCGCGTGTTGATGACCGCGCCCTGAGAGATATTCTTATCAGCGTACAGACCGACCCAAGCAACGAACCTTTATTCGACCAACGGTTTGAACAAATTTTTCAACGTGCCGAATTGGAAAAAGGTCGTGCGCTGCAGCAAACACAAGCTTTGACGAAATCTCTAGAGGAGATAGACCAGCAAATTGTCACGCAAAACCAAGATCTTATTCAGCTTCAACAACTTCAGCGTGAGGCGGAGGCCAACCGCCTTTTGTATGAATACTTTTTGGCACGCTTAAACGAAACCTCTGCTCAAGAAGGCATTCAAAAAGCGGACAGTCGCAAAATTTCCGATGCTGTTGTGCCTACGCGCGCATCCGAACCCCGCAAGGTGCGCTTTGTTCTGACCGCAATATTTCTCAGCATGTTTCTGAGCGGATCATGGCTTCTCTTTAGAGAATCGCAGAAGAATACCTTTCGCACAGCTCGTATTCTGGAACAGGCGACAGGCAAAGTTGTTCTTGGTCAAATTCCCAAAATTCCAGCGCAGAATCGTCGGCACTTACTTAATTATCTAACACAAAAACCCACATCGGCAGCCGCAGAAGCCATTCGAAACCTGCGCACGTCTATCCTTTTGTCTAATGTAGATAATCCACCGCAAGTCATAATCTCAACATCTTCTGTCCCTGGTGAAGGCAAAACCACAAGCTCGCTTGCTCTAGCCCATAGCCTAATCGGATTAGGTAAAAAGGTGCTACTCGTGGAAGGTGATATTAGACGCCGCACTTTCAACGAGTATTTTGACAATATACCTTCTAAAGGTTTTATTTCTGTTCTCAGTGGCGACGCTGAACTGAAAGACGTCATTTTCAACCCCAAGAATATTGGCGCTGACCTCCTGATTGGAGAAAAATCCAGTGTGAATGCGGCAGACATCTTTGCATCCGAAAAATTCAAATCCATGCTGAACGAGCTTAGGGGTCGATATGATGTGATCATCATTGATACTCCCCCCGTTCTTGTTGTGCCGGACGCTCTTATTATTGCAGAGTTTGCTGATGCAGTTCTGTTCACAGTCAAATGGGATGTAACGACCGAAACTCAGGTTACTGAATCAATGCGTATTTTTGCCAACGCTGACCTAAATGTGACCGGTTTGATACTGACCCAAATCGACCCTAAAGGCATGAAGCGTTACGGATATGACGGAGAGTATGGCGGCTACGGCGGGAAATATTATGACAGCTGACTTAATCTGTCTCTTTACGTAAGTGATGGGGTGGACGCCCCCGGTGGCATCGAATGTGCCAAGTGAGCTACTCCCCATTTGTTGGACAGGATTTGGCGTAAATTAAGCTACTCTTTGCACCTGCTGATCGGGATTGGTTGTTCCAATTCTCTGCCAGTAGACCACATCAGGTGGCTTGCCGCCAAGTGAGATGCTGAAGAAGAAAGGGCTTTGGTCGCCTGACGCTGGGGCTCTTTTCTATCCAGTGGATATTCCGATCACGGCTGGGGCTCCGGTGCCGCATCGCCCTGCCACCCAAACGCGTAAGCGTCCGGCGTCACTGCTCTGCCGCTGAGAGAGAGTGATTGATAGTGTCC
>CAXBKT010000177.1:0-6642 GCA_963976155.1 uncultured Kordiimonadaceae bacterium
ACCTTGCTCAATTTCATACTCGCCAGCCTTAAGCGACCTTGCGAGACCCATAAATCTCGCGCCAACTGAAAGATGCCATGCGGAGCGTACAAAGCCTTCCTTTTCCATCGATGTAGCAACTTGGGAAAGGCCTGTACCGGGTTTTATATACAGATACTGTGTTTCAGAAGCTGAGCTGACTTGCGAGAGCGTATAGTTGCGGAGCATTCCGTAACCCACTAGGCCCACTGCGAACAGGCTGGTAATTATTATTCCAACAATAAAAAATCGGTTTCGGATCATCTGGCAAACCTACCGGTAAAAACCATTCTCCGAAACCGATTTATTTTTCTCTAGTGCATTAATACGGTTGGATTATTAGTCGCCTTTGTATTCTTGCATCACCAACGAAGCATTAGTGCCACCAAACCCGAAGGAATTTGAGAGCGCTGCTGAAATTTTACGCTCCTGAGCAACCAACGGCACCAAATCAATACCCTCACAGCCCTCAGCCAAGTCATGCAAATTTAATGTTGGAGGTACAATACCTTCATTTATTGCTTTAATGCAAAAGATTGCCTCAACCGCACCCGCAGCACCAAGCAAATGGCCAATAGACGATTTGGTTGATGACATCGCAACCTTGCTTGCATGGTCACCAAGCAGACGTTTTACAGCACCAAACTCGATTGGGTCTCCAACTGGTGTTGAAGTACCATGAGCGTTGATATAACCAATTTCTTCGATACCGATACCCGCACGTTTAACAGCTGCTGCCATTGAACGGTAACCACCATTGCCATCAGGAGCAGGCGCCGTTACATGGTGCGCATCACCAGACATACCGTAGCCAGTAACTTCAGCATAAATTTTGGCACCGCGCGCCTTGGCATGCTCAAGTTCTTCAAGAACTACGATACCAGCACCCTCACCCATAACGAATCCATCATGCCCGCTATCCCAAGGACGGGAAGCTGTTTCCGGTGCATCATTATATTTAGTAGACAATGCTTTTGCCTGACTAAAGCCGGCCATGCCGATTGCACAAATAGATGCCTCAGCACCACCTGCTACCATGACGTCCGCGTCATCAAGAGCGATTAACCGAGCCGCATCACCAATGCTGTGAGCACCAGTTGAACAAGCTGTTACCGCCGCATGGTTAGGGCCTTTAAAGCCATATTTGATAGAAACGTTACCTGACGCCAGATTGATAATAGACCCAGCAATAAAGTGCGGGCTAACTCGGCGAAGGCCTTGCTCATGCAAAATGATAGACATTTCAGAAATCCAGCGGAGACCACCGATCCCTGCGCCAATCATAACACCTGTACGGAGGCTTTCTTCGTCACCTGGGTTTTCCCACCCAGCATCACGAATAGCTTGCATCGCAGCCGCCATACCAAAGACAATGAAATTATCGACACGGCGCTGTTCACGGGGGTCCATCCAATCATCAGGATTGAATGTATCACCAGTACCATCACCAAGCTTAACTTCACATGCGACTTTGCAAGGAAATCCATTTTTATTAACTTCGGTTGGCCCTGTTTCAAAAAGGGTGATTGGTCCAGCACCTGAATGCCCCTCAATCAACCGTTTCCAAGTACCATCGACACTATCGGATAGTGGCGACACCATCCCCAAGCCTGTAACAACAACTCGTCTCATCGACCCATCCTTATTTCTATCGAGCGGCCTTTGTTATAATAATAGCAACTAAGGCAGATAGTAAAAGAGGTAGAAATTAAAAAGGGCAGCAGCCCAACCTGGCCGGCTCGGCTGCTGCCCTACTGAATAGCAGATCCAGCTTAGGAATTCGCGCTAATAAAGTCGATCGCGTCCTTTACGGTCTGAATTTTTTCAGCCGCATCGTCTGGGATCTCAATTCCGAATTCTTCTTCAAACGCCATAACCAGCTCAACAGTGTCAAGACTGTCAGCGCCAAGGTCGTCAATAAAGCTAGCAGTATCGGTGACTTTGTCCTCGTCCACTCCCAAGTGCTCGATTACAATTTTTTTCACCTTATCGGCAATTTCGCTCATTGCTCATTTCCTCGTTCTTAAACACAAAGTGTAATTGGGATATTCATTTAATCAAATAATCCCGTGTTACGGTCGGCTTAGCCAATTTTAACCAAACTATGCCGCATCGACCGTGCTCGTAACACAGATTTTTCTCTTTGAGAAGCCTCTGTTACATCTAAAAGACTATGAAAATAGGAAACCTCCTATCAAATCATAGCCATGCCGCCGTTCACATGCAATGTTTGACCGGTGACATATTTGGCTTCTTTACTAGCCAGATACAAGACTGCCGTTGCAATATCTTCCGGATCACCAAGATCACCAGATGGAATATTTGCAGTAATTGCAGTTTTTTGTTCGTCAGTTAGTACATCTGTCATTGGCGTACCTATAAAACCGGGAGCGACGCAATTAACTGTGATGCCGCGGCTAGCAAGTTCAGCTGCAAGCGCTTTTGACATACCAATCATGCCTGCTTTTGAAGCACAATAGTTTGCTTGGCCCGGATTTCCAGTTACACCTACAACAGACGTGATATTCACTACTCTGCCCCAGCGCGACTTCATCATACCGCGCATTAAGCCTTTGGTAAGGCGAAAAGCAGACTCGAGATTAACCTGCATTACGCTGTCCCAGTCTTCATCTTTCATGCGCATTGCGAGTGTGTCTTTGGTGATACCTGCATTATTCACAAGTATGTCAACGCCGCCCATTGCAGCAGTCACATCCGTAACGAGCTGATCCACACTGGTTCGGTCTGATAGATTCGCAGGCACCACATGCGCAGTACCACCAAGTTCAGCAGACAAGCTTTCAAGCTTTTCTGCACGCGTGCCTGAGATAGCTACTTCAACACCAGCAGCGTGCAAGGTTGTTGCAATGGCTGCACCAATGCCGCCTGTAGCGCCAGTAATAAGCGCCCTTTTTCCAGCAAGATTAAACATAGTATTCCTCTGTATTATTATAAGGTCGCAACAAACGCTTCGATGTCAGCTGGCTCTTGAATATTAGCAAATGCAAGATCACGGTCAATCCGGCGCACTAAACCTGTAAGAACTTTTCCTGCACCAACTTCAACTACTTCAGTAATGCCCAAAGAACCCATTGAAGCCACACTTTCGCGCCAACGGACAGCTCCGGTTACTTGTTCAACAAGTAAGTTTGCAATACCTGTAGGCTCGCTAACTGGTGCAGCAAGCACATTAGCTATTACAGGAAGTGTAAGTTGGTTGATTGTAACATCAGCAAGAGCCGTGCGCATTTCGTCCGCAGCAGGTTGCATCAGCGGGCAATGGAACGGCGCAGAAACAGGAAGTAGTAAACCACGCTTTGCGCCCTTATCCTTCGCAAGAACAATAGCACGTTCCACTGCACCTTTATGACCAGAGACAACGATCTGTCCGTCAGCATTATCGTTTGCTGGCACAACAATCTCGCCCTGTGCGGCTTCCTCAGTAACAGCTTTAACATCCTCTAAAGAAAGCCCAAGAATAGCAGCCATCGCCCCTTCGCCCACAGGAACAGCGCGTTGCATAGCCTGCCCGCGTAATTTAAGTAAACGCGCGGCATCTGCTACTGAAAATGCACCTGCAGCACAAAGTGCTGAATATTCACCTAGGGAATGTCCTGCAACATGGCTTGCAACGTCAGCAATTTTGACGCCGCCTGCCTCAAGTGTACGAATGATAGCCATTGAAACCGCCATCAAAGCAGGCTGAGTGTTTTCAGTTAGTCGCAAATCATCCTCTGAGCCTTCCCACATAATTTTGGAAAGGTCTTGCGACAGTGCATCATTCACTTCTTCAAAAACCAGACGAGCCGCAGTCTCTGCCTCGGCAAGGGATTTACCCATACCCACAAATTGGCTACCTTGGCCTGGAAAAACTAGTGCTTTGGTCATTTAGAACCCCTTTGCCCTCACACACTTTATGGTCAAAACCATCTATTTGAGGGCATAGCGCTAATAGTTTTAAAGTGCAAACTTTTGTTCGCTTTCTTCAATAAGTTTGACCGCCATATTGCAGTATGCCGTGGCGGTAATCATTTTGAAACAATGCACAAGTCTGTGTAGTGATCGACAACCGCTTGCAGTATTGCCGGCCAAGAAAATACGAGTGAAAGCTCCCTAGCGGCTTCTTTCATTCTTGCTCTACTAATATCATCCATTATGATCTTGGTTAACGCATTTGCAAAATCTTGTGCGTTGTCTGGCTCCAACAGCAACCCATTAACATCATGCTTAATAAGTGAATTACTGCCGGACGCTTTTGCGCAAACAGCAGGCAAGCCAGATGCCATGGCTTCAAGCATAACATTACCAAATGCTTCCGTCAGACTAGGGTTTAAGAATACATCCGCTGAGGCATATGCTCGAGCCAAATCTTCACCAACTAGAAACCCTGTAAAAATTGCTTTTGAACCAAGGCGTTCTGCAAAGCAGTCGCGTCCCGGTCCATCACCAACAACAAGCACCCGGTGCGCTGTGCCAAGTCTTTCCAATGTGGTTATGGCATTTGCAAAGGTCTCCAACCCCTTTTCTCTAACAAGGCGGCCAACAAAGAGCACAACATGCTCACTATCAGCAACTCCAAGGCTACGGCGCCAAGCCATATCTCTTTTCCTAGGGGCAAAAAGTGTGTGGTCAACCCCGCGACCCCAAATGCCGATTGGGGCTTGGACGCCTTCGTCCTTTAATATGTCAAGCATACATGCATTTGGTGCTAACACACGGTCACACTTACTGTAAAAATTATTGATTGACCTCTTCAGTGGTTTTTCAAGCCAGCCCAGTTTGTAATATTTGAGGTAATTTTCAAACCTTGTGTGAACCGATGCAACTACGGGAACACCTCGTTTCTGGGCAAATTTTGTAGCTGCTTTGCACAAAAAGTCAGGTGCTGAAACATGGATAATATTCGGCGCGAAGACTTCAAGGTCACGCCGAATTGAAGCGGGCATACCCAGCGAGCAACGATACTCAGACCTTCCGGGTATGGCTACAGATGGCACAGAGATAAGAGTCCCTGCCGGCTCAAAGGCTGGAACATCAGCTGTAGGTGAGTACACGCGCACAGACGCGCCGACAGCTTCCAAGTAAGCTACCAGTTTATTAAGGGCCTGATTAGCGCCGTCTTTGGTATAGTTATAGTTGCCAGAAAAAAGGGCCACCCGCAGATACTTTGCGTTAGCTGAAGTAGGCAGTTCAGCATTTGCCCCCCAAGACACCCCCCGGTATAAAGAACTACTTCTGAAAACCCCATCATCAAAGAGGCTTGTGGCACCCTTTTTTTGGGAGAAGTCTGCTGCGTCATCCAAAGTCTGCTGGTCCATATTCTAAGTATCCACCACTATTATTCTGCAACGATCTGTCTTAAAAAGAATAAAGGACATTTTCGTGGCAATCATATGTCATCCATCAGGCACACATATCTGAACTTCATGCGCAAGTTTCGAGCACCTCTCGGAAAACATGCACTCCACTCAAAACGGTTTCAGCGCAGCACCTCCTCCACATAATATTTTGAACTGGGTAAGATTCGATTTTCCTTGCCTAACACCACCCTCGGCGGTATAGAGGCGCCTCTTGATTCTGAATAAGTGGATTCAAGAAGTTTACGAAGCGAGCTGGAGGCCCCTGATCATGGTGACTGGGGAGCGATCAGCACACAGGAGCAAAACATGGCTTTATATGAGCATGTTTTCATTGCGCGTCAGGATATCAGTACGTCGCAAGTAGAAAGCATTACTGCCGACTTCTCCAAAATTATTGAAGAGAATGAAGGCAAAGTCGCTAAAAGCGAATACTGGGGTCTTAAGAACCTAGCCTACAAAATCAAAAAGAATCGCAAAGGTCATTATGTTCTGTTGAACATTGACGCGCCCCACGCAGCTATGGCTGAAGTTGAGCGCCAAGCGCGCCTACATGAAGATGTGATGCGTTTCATGACTATCCGCGTTAATGAGCATGAGGAAGGTCAATCGATCGTTCTTCGCTCTAAAGCTGATAAAGAACGCCGCGGCCCACGCGGTGACGATCGTGGCCCACGTGGTCCTCGCAATGATGATCGCGGCCCTCGCCGTGATAACAGGGAGTAGAGTTCATGGCTGCTGGTCGTCCATTCTTCCGTCGTCGCAAAACGTGTCCGTTTTCTGGCGATAATGCACAAGTAATTGACTATAAAGACGTAAAACTGCTTCAGCGCTATGTGTCTGAGCGTGGTAAAATCGTTCCTAGCCGCATCACTGCTGTTTCTGCAAAGAAACAACGTGAGCTTGCTAAGGCGATCAAACGCGCCCGCAATATCGCTCTGTTGCCGTTCATCGTTCAATAATCGCACCCCAAGGAGACATAAAATGGAAGTCATCCTACTGGAACGCGTCGAAAAGCTCGGCCAAATGGGCGATGTTGTAAGCGTTAAAGACGGCTTTGCTCGTAACTTCCTTCTACCAAAGAAGAAAGCTCTACGCGCCACTGAAGGCAATAAAGCAGTATTTGAAGCAGATCGTGCTCGCCTCGAAGCTGATAACCTAGAACGTAAATCAGAAGCTGAAGCAGTTGCTGCTCAGATGACTGATGTGAAAGTTATCATGGTTCGTGCAGCTGGTGAAAGTGGTCAGCTTTACGGCTCTGTTTCTT
>CAXBKT010000178.1:0-6504 GCA_963976155.1 uncultured Kordiimonadaceae bacterium
CTAGCAAGTTGGCTTGGATTAGGGTTCCCTGAAGGCATCCCTGCTGGGCGTTTAACCACAGCAAAGCTTAAAGCGAATTTTGGTTACTCGGACGAGATTTGGACTCTTTCTGAGATTGTTGGGCAACTGGATAACACTAATTTGTTGGGTGAAATTGGTGGTGGGTTACGAAAAGCAGGCCCTTGGCAGGTAAAACTAACTGCTGATAAGTTGAATTTTGACGCTTATTTGCCAAAGACTGCTGAGATAAATAGTGACCCAAAATCACTCAGGTTACCGCCTGAGACCGATGTTATATTCGATGTAACCGTTGGTAATTTACAATTGCTTGGTAATGAGTTTTCTGAGACGCGTTTTGTTGGTGCCTTGCAGGAAGAAAAACTTAATTTATCTCATATGGTTTCACAGCAGGCTGGTGGGCGTGTTGAGCTTTCTGGGATTGTTGAGCAGGGTGACGGTCAACCTCGATTTGATATTTCAGCGAAAGTAACCGACTGGGGAGCGCCCATCGCTAGTTATTTTGCACCAACATTACCAACTATATTGCAGTCTCTTAAAGTTAATCAAGTGAATGGCACGCTAACGCTTGTTGGGGCAAAGAATGCTCTTAATCTCGGCTTGGATTTAATGAATGGTACAGACCTTCTCTCTCTTTCAGGGCTTGTTGATTTAACTGAGAATACTTTCAGTAAACTTGACTTGCAGGGAAGCTTTAATCACTCAGATCTGGCCGGATTATTACGATATAATGAAATCATCGATTTGAAGTCTCTACCTGTTAGAGCTTCGCTGAATATCTCTAAGCTCACCCTCGATGCGCCGTTGCATGTCCGGATAGGGGGTGATGCCGCAGGCGGTGATCTTGCTACTGAATTGGCTTTGCAAGGCGGATTGCGTAAGTTTGAATTAACATTTAACCACACGCTCGTTGCTGATTTTGCAAAGGTCACAGGGTTAAAATTATCAGGCTTTGATCACGGTGCAAGCCTTCGCAGTGATCTTCGTTTTGAGGCTACTGCGTTCCCCAGTGATTGGACACTCTCTCTTGATACGCTACGGAATGGGCGTCTGTCAGCATCTGGTAACCTCACCGTTTCTGGGGCTAAGAAAATTAACGGGACGCTCAATTTGGCTGGTGCAGATATTCGTCTTCAATCGAGTAGGGACAATGTGGCTGTGCGACCATCGGATGTTCTCACTCAGTTAAACGCCTATGCTGGAGCGGTTGCTGTAACTTTGAGAGATGTAAGTGTTGCAGGGCAAAGGGTTGATGCCCCGACAGCACGTATCACGTTAGGTGATGGCTCTGCCCAATTGTTATTGGGTGAAGGGGCTCTGATGAACGGCGAAAGTCTTGCAGGGTCTGCGACTGTCAACTTACAAGATACCCTAGCTTATGACGGTAGTATTGATGGTGCTAAGCTTGATATTGGTGCGTTACTTCTTGCTGAAGGGCAGAAGCAGATTGTTTCAGCTAACACCTCCTTTGCTTTGAATTTTTCTGGCCGAGCGGATAACGCCAATATGTTGAAGAATATGAAAGCAACAGGAACAGTTTCAGGGCAAGTTGCGGCACTGCACTTTATGTCTGTTTCAGGTTTAATTAGTGAGATCCAGAGCGCACAAACAGGAGGTGCTTTTCTTGGGAAAATAGGGTCTCTTCTCAGGAATGGATCGACACCGGCCGAAAGCCTTGAAGGAGCCTTTGCGTTGGATAGTGGTACTGTACTTGTTGAAAGCGCCAAAGCGACTGGCGATTGGGGTAGTTTGTCACTTGATGGACAACTGAACTTACCAGATGAATTTCTTACGCTAAAAGGTGAGTTGGCACTTACAACGCCGCCTGATACGCCGACTATACCTGTTTCGTATGAAGGAAGTTTTGATCGTCCAACTGCCCAGTGGTCAAGCCGTTTGTTTGAGCGGTTTGTGATATCCATCATTGAACGTAGGTTGCGGGCAACTCTGTTTAGGGAGCTGGATGAACGGACCAAAACATCGCAGGAAGCGGGCAGTAATCCGGGTATGGCAGTTTTTAACCGTGCCTTTGGTTTGTTGAACCAGCTTCGCAAAGAGCAGGAAGAGAAAAAGCGTGCTGCGGAGAAAATTGAAGCAGCTACTGTTTCTGAAGGCGGCACTCCATAGACTGCAAAACGAAAGCGCGTATAGCCCCTGAAAGGGAACCCGCACGAGCTTCATCTAGTTGGCGGACTAGTTCATTCACGGATAGGTTTTTGTCCTCTGCCTCAATTCGCAGATAGCGCCAAAAACATTTTTCAAGCGAAATAGACGTGCGGTGGCCAGCAATGGTCACCGAGTGCTTTTCAAGTTTTGCATCATCAAGGTCAAACATACTGTGATGATGCATGTCAAGCATCTGTGGTCAAGTTGCTTGACGTTCTAAGGAAATTTTATTAGAGAACAAATATAGAACATTTGAGTGAGAGTATCATGGCCGAACCATTTAAAGAGTGGATGAATGTTAAGTTGATTGAGGTTATGGCTGAGATTTTCGCCAGAGTTTATAATGACTTCGATTCGAGGGCTTTTAAAAAACAGGCAGAGATGGGCCTTGTGGACATGGAGTTGAAGGCGCGTGCGCAGCATATCACGAATGCGCTGGATTATCATTTGCCCAGAGGCTTTGATGATTTTTCAAAAATTGCCTTGGCAGCATTGCACCCGAGTGACGATGCAAGCGTTAAGGGAGGCGAATTTGGCCCTGAGGGTTTACTTGGTTTTGCTGCTTGGCCTCTGACGGACTTGGTGACTAAACGCGGTATTGATATGCCAGAAAAGGCCCTTCCTCTTTTAAAGGAGGTCACAAAAAGATTTACCGCTGAGTTTGCCATTAGACCGTTTCTTGAACAACATACAGACTATACTTTAGGTGTTTTACAAGGCTGGTTGAACGACCCAAACAGGCACGTTAGGCGCTTGATCAGTGAAGGCTCGAGGCCGCGTCTGCCATGGGGGATGAGGCTAAACAAATTTGTCTCTGATCCGGCGCTAATATTACCGCTATTGGAGGCTCTGAAAGATGACAGTGAAGAATATGTGCGGCGGTCTGTTGCAAATAACCTTAATGATATTGCTAAGGATCACCCCCAGAAAGTTTCTGCGGTAGCAAAGGCATGGCTTGAGGGTGCTAGTCCTAATAGAAAAAGACTAGTGCGTCATGCATGCCGGACACTCATCAAGCAAGGGCACCGTGCTACGCTTGAAGCACTTGGCTATATGCCTGTTAAAGAGTTAAGTGCGCACTTAACCGTTCAAACTCCGGTGGTTGACTATGGTGGTGCGCTTGAATTTTGTGTTGACCTGACGGGAGGGCCTGTTGGTCAGCAGTTGATGATCGATTATGCCGTTCATTTTGTGAAAGCAAATGGTAGTAGGGTTCCAAAAGTATTTAAGTGGAAAGATATCAAATTAGATAATCGCGGTCAGCTGAGCAGCAAAAAAAAGCACGCGATAAAGCCAATAACAACAAGGGTTTATTATTCTGGTGAACACATGTTGGAAATCATTGTGAATGGGGTGCCTGTGGCGAAACAAACATTTCAGCTGCGAATGTGAGCTAGAATTTAGCCGCTAACATTGATGTTCTCTGGGGCCCATAAACAAATACCACGTGTGTGATATTCAACGCCTTTACGGCGATAGAAAGCAATGGTACTGAAGTTTTCACGTTCGATGCTCCATCGAACATGCACGCCTTCTTCTTTCCCCATTTTACCAATTGCTTCCAAGAGTTTATTGCCAATACCGTGTCCTCGTGCGCTTGGTTTCACGAATAAATCGTCTATTTCTAAGAGCTCTTCGCCGAACCAAATGTGATATCGGTGTGTATAGGTGGCGATAGCGACTGTATCACCGTTCTCTTCTGCCACAAGGATTTGGAATCTTGGGTTTTCGCCAAAGGCTGCCTCTGTGAAACGTTCTTCTGTGATCAACAGATATTCTGCAATTTCATCATGAACGGCTAGCTCATGAACTAAGTCAAAAGCTGCTTTAGCGTCAGCGCGTGTTGCTGGTCTAATGTTAAAGCTCATAAATCCCCACAGGTCTCTACTGGTGCCAAGTGATTGGTCGGCGGCACCTTACCTAAACTATAGGCTCCCATATAGTAGGGCGCGGAGTCAACTGGTGTAAAAAAGGGAGCAGGTAATCTGCTCCCTTTAAATTGAAGTTTAGGATGGTTTATTCGTGCTCAAGGCGGCCTTCATAATCAACAGCAACCCCATACTCTGGGTCTTCCATATCAGAAAGCTCCACAGTATTGCCAGCTTTCGAGAGTAGAGCCAAGCAGTCATGGCTCAGGTGGCGTAGTAGGATTTGCTTACCTGCACTCTTGTAGCGATCAGCAAGGGCGTCAATGGCCTGCAAGCCGGAATGATCCCAAACACGGCTATCAAGGAAGTCCACAATAACCTCATCTGGGTCATTTTTAGGGTCAAACAATTCCTGAAAGCTAGCTATGGACCCAAAGAATAGTGGGCCGTGCATTTCGTATATTTTCTGGCCTTCTTTCAGTGAATGAGACCTAGCACCAATGCGTTTTGCTGCCTGCCAAGCAAACACAAGAGCAGACACAATCACGCCGACAACAACAGCAACGGCAAGGTCACTAGCGACAGTTACACCAGACACAAGCACAAGCACAAAGGCATCTGACTTTGGAATTTTGTGGATAATGCGAAAACTTGACCAAGCAAACGTGCCAATCACCACCATGAACATCACACCAATAAGCGCGGCAAGTGGGATTTGTTCAATAAGTGAACTACCTACGAGTATGAAGGCCAAAAGGAAAAGCGCTGCGGCAATGCCCGAGAGCCGCGTACGACCGCCGGAATTCACATTGATCATACTTTGACCGATCATGGCGCAGCCACCCATGCCACCAAAGAAACCTGTGACAACATTAGCAGTACCTTGTGCGAAACATTCTTGGCTAGCACCACCTCTTGAATCAGTAATTTCAGCAACAAGGTTTAGGGTCAGAAGCGATTACCAATCACGATACCAGAGACGATAAGAATACCGAGCAGAGGTGCAGGGATGGCTTTAATATACTTGGATGCAAACCAAATGATCGCCATAGTTAGAAAGCTGAGGCCCAGCATTATGCTGAGAGGCTCGGCTGCCATCCACTCGTTGGTACCCGGTGCTTTGAATTGCCCAAGTTGTGCTAGAAAAATAACAATGGCGAGCCCATTAACAAAACCAAGCATTACCGGGTGCGGCACCATGCGGATGAATTTACCGAGCTTAAAGGCCCCAGCGAGAAGTTGAAGGATGCCCATTAAGACAACGGTGGCGAATAAATACTCAACACCATGTGTTACAACAAGGCTTACCATCACAACGGCCAAAGCGCCTGTCGCTCCTGAAATCATACCCGGACGGCCGCCAATAAGTGCGGTGATAAGGCCTACGATGAAAGCAGCATAAAGCCCGACAAGTGGATTAACCTGGGCCACAAATGCAAAAGCTACGGCTTCCGGCACAAGGGCAAGGGCAACGGTTAGGCCCGAGAGTACCTCGGTTTTAGTTTGTGCGGCTGATAACCGCGGCATGGCAAATGCTTGCGACATGATCGCTCAAGTCCTTTATGGGTGATGTATGGGCAACCTACGACATAATTCTATCAAAGGTGTTAACCTGACGAGCGTCTTCTATTCGGATGAGGTGTGTAGCGCAAGGAAAACCTTAGTTTTCCTTGCTTTACCTGATTTGTGTCGTCCAATTTTTAGCTAGTATGGTCTAAAGCGCTTTAAAGAAGTCATTGCCTTTGTCATCGACTACGATGAAGGCAGGGAAGTCTTTCACATCGATTTTCCAGACGGCTTCCATACCAAGGTCTTCGAAATCGTGCACTTCAACTTTGGTGATGTTGTTTTTAGCCAAAATTGCAGCAGGCCCGCCAATAGAACCAAGGTAGAAGCCCCCATTTTCTTCGCAGGCTTTGGTAACTTCGCGAGACCTGTTGCCTTTTGCTAGGCTAACCATAGTGCCACCGAGTTTTTGGAATGGGCCAACATAGCTATCCATGCGGCCAGCAGTTGTTGGGCCAAAGCTTCCTGAGGCGTACCCGTCCGGTGTTTTGGCTGGGCCAGCGTAATAAATGATATGGTCTTTGAAGTAGGCTGGCATTTCTGCACCGTCTTCTATCATTTGCTGAATACGGGCATGGGCAAGATCACGGGCGACAATGATCGTTCCACTAAGGGACAAACGTGTTTTGATTGGATACTGCGTTAGTTCCGCTAGAATATCTTTCATTGGCCGATTGAGGTCAATTTGAACAACCTCTTCTGAAAGTGCGTCCTTTGGTACTTCAGGTAGGTATTTCACCGGATCTGTTTCAAGAGCCTCAAGGAAAATGCCCTCTGGTGTGATTTTGCCTTTTGCCTGACGGTCAGCAGAACAGGAAACACCGATGCCTACAGGTAGGCTTGCTCCGTGGCGCGGCAGTCGAATTACGCGAACATCGTGGCAGAA
>CAXBKT010000179.1:0-6440 GCA_963976155.1 uncultured Kordiimonadaceae bacterium
TTCTTGATGACACCATGCGCATGAAAGCTGATACACGCCTTAGGTTTGCTGGCCAAATAACTGGCGTTGAAGGTTATGTGGAAAGTGCGGCTATGGGATTAATGACTGGCCTATTTACAGCCCAAGAACGACTTAACAGAACAATTACACTTCCGCCTGCAACAACGGCTTTTGGGGCACTAATGAGCCATATCACAGGCGGTGCAGACGCTAAAACGTTCCAGCCAATGAATGTTAACTTTGGCCTATTCCCACCCTTTGCCCACAAGGTTAAAAAGAAAGAACGCAAACCTGCTATGAGCAAACGTGCTCTGGAAGACCTTGTGAACTGGATGGAAGGTCTTGACGGCTAAGCCTCACTGTTTCACTGTGCCCCAATAATTAACTAAGGGGACAGTGATGATACTTAAAAATACACTAAAGGCCGCGATTGGTGCTGCCTTTTTGATGTCTGCAAATGCACTCCAAGCCGCAGAACAACCACCGTTAGAAGATAAAACCATCGAAACAGCCAAGATGCTCCGCGACGCAGCGCTGAAAGACGATACTGCATGGGATCTACTTGAATCCCTCACTACAGAGATCGGTCCTCGACTGGGGGGAAGCAAGAAAGAACTTGAAGCAGTTGAGTGGGCCATCAAAAAGATGGAAAAGATGGGCTTTGATAAAGTCTATACTGAGCCAGTAACTGTAGCTAAGTGGGAACGCATTTCTGAAACCGCGAAGGTAATTACTCCCTACACGCAGCCATTGACGATAACAGCGCTCGGTAAATCTGTAGCCACACCAGAAGGTGGCATAACAGCCGAGATTGCTCATTTCAAAACTTTTGAAGATTTACAAGCTGCACCGAACGAAGCTGTAAAAGACAAGATCGTCTTCATTTCCAATCGTATGGAGCGCCACATTGATGGGTCTGGTTACGGCCCAGCAGTACGTGCACGAGGTGCTGGTGCAAGTGAATCTGCAAAAAAAGGCGCGAAGGCAATTATCATTCGCTCTATTGGTACAGACAGTCACCGCTTACCGCATACTGGCGGCGTATCTTATATTGAAGGTCTGCCACGTATCGCAGCTGCTGCAGTATCAAATCCGGATGCTGATTTGCTTGAACGTATCCTCTCTCGCGGAAAACCAGTTTCCATTCACTTGGATGTTCAAACTAAAGAACACGGTGATGTTACCATGTTCAACGTGATCGGTGAGCTCACTGGTACAGAAGAGCCTGAAAAGGTAGTGATTATTGGCAGTCACATCGATAGCTGGGACTTGGGCACAGGTGCTGTAGATGATGGTGCTGGTGTAGCTTTAAACATCGCAACAACGGATCTAATTAAGCGCCTTGCTCCTAAGCCTCGCAAAACAATTCGCGTTGTTCTATTTGCAGCAGAAGAACTCGGTCTTATTGGCGCATTTGAGTATGCGCGCGCTCATAAAGACGATATGGACAACCATGTGATTGGTGCCGAATCTGATTTTGGCGCTGGCCCAGTATGGGCTCTCGCGTCAAAAGTAAGCAGGAATTCCGCCTTTGTTATCGATAAAATGGCGCAGTTGATGGGTCCTCTCGGCGTTGTAAGACATGAACGCACGGCAAATGGCGGCCCAGACGTCGGGCGCATAGGAGACATCGGCATGCCAGTCGCTGACTTGATGCAGGATGGTACAGACTATTTTGACCTTCATCACACCGCTGACGATACACTCGATAAAGTGAAGCCAGAGAACCTCCGTCAGAATCTCGCGGCATGGGCTGTATTCACATACATCTCAGCTGATTGGGCAGGCTCCTTTAAGTAAACTAATCTAACCACAGTTAGCCTGCACCGAGCGGGCTAACTGATTTTTTTTGGGGGACGTAATGAAGATTAAAAACACACTACTCGTTAGTGCATTGATTACCAGTTTTGGCTCTACAGCGATCGCGGCAAGAGACTGTTCTGACATTCGCGGTGAATGGACAACAAACGTAAATGCTACTATTCGCTTTGAATCAATCGACAAAAAAACAGGTCTCCTAAGCGGTACCTATTTTTCAGTAACGCCACCTTCAAGGCCGTTTCCATTGACAGGCTTCATTGGCGTGAACACACCTACAAAAGAAGGCATGCATAATGCCATACCAATAAGCTTTGCTGTCAGTTTTCCAACCGACGGCGAAATGATCAGCTGGACGGGCATTTGCCGATTAGTTGATGGAAAACCAGTACTAGAGACAGAGGATCATATTGTTTCTGCTTCGGCCTCAAATCGTTGGATTCACGTTGCGGCAAATCACGACACAATTGTCCCTAAACCAAAAAAAGCGCCCTAGGGCGTTTTCTGGCTAAACAAAGACTGTAAAACTAACCTTCTTTATTTTCGGCAACCGATGCAGTTTTTTCGCTCATAGTTGTTTGATAGGCTTCAATAGCAGTCTCAACAGTAGCCAAAGCCGCACAACCACCTGTACACAAGCGCGCAAGCTTGTCTCTGTTATCATCGGCGCGGTCTTTCATATCTCGTTTTAAAAATGCTAGTGCTTGCACTTCCAGCGCTCGCTGGTCATTAGGTTCAATTTCCAGAGCTTGCCGATAATATTTCAACCCTTTTCCAACTCTGCCTTGCCCTTCATGAGAACGTCCAAGGCCGATCAAAGCAGCAGTATTAGACGGAGAGGCGACAAGCGCACGTTCATACAGTAATTGTGCGTCAGAAAACTGATTTGTCTCCAGCACTGAATTAGCCTGCGCCACGAGTTGGCCAGATACCCTTTGGTATCTATTTTCTGTTTGTGCAGTAGCCGAAGCAGAGACAAGCCCCAATACCGCGATAGACATCAAAACCTTTGAAAATAACATGCATCACCTCACTCTTGAACCGTCAGTGTAGCCGCCGAATAGTTAATTGTCTCTATTCAATACGCTAAATTTTGGAAAAAAGGAGCCGCCTGCCGCATAAACAACTCAGCTTGTCGATGCACGCTCAAAAATTGCTACAAAGAACCCATCTGTCTCATGGACATGTGGCACTAGTTGGAGTGTTTCAGGAATAGTAGAACATGTTTCTGGGCAGTCAGTCCCAACGGTTTCAGCCCAAGTTTCCCTATAATCACATAGCAACCAAGCTCCAGCTTCTTCTTTTAAGAAACGCTGCACTACAACTTCATTTTCTAGAGGTAACACTGAGCATGTCATATAAAGCAAGCGACCGTCTTGTTTTACAAGGCCTGCTGCCTCAGACAAAAGATTATACTGTATTTCTGTTAAATCATTCAGCTTAGCGGCGTCTAAGCGCCATCTCTGGTCAGGGCTGCGTCTCCATGTGCCTGTACCACTGCAAGGTACATCAACATAAACCCGGTCACACTTTTTCGACATCCCTGCCAGTTTGGCACTTCGCACACTACCCTCGGTAGCAAGCTGAGTAACTTGAATATTACGACTACCTGAACGCTCAATACGTTTCTTACACTCTGCAAGCCGTTTACCTGAATTATCAAAGGCATAAAGTTGGCCTTTATTCGACATCTGGCTAGACACAAGCAAAGCTTTGCCCCCAGCACCTGCGCACATATCAGCAACTTGCATTCCAGGTTTTGCTCCGACAAGAAGCGAAGCAACCTGCGCAGCCTCATCTTGAACTTCAAGTTTCCCTGATTTGTATTCTTTGATACCCCCAAGGCCAATATTCTTTTCAGATCTTACTGCGAATGGAGAAAGCTTTGTTTTTTCAAATACTTCTGTATTTTTGATAAACTGATTTAAGAAGTCCATCTCAACCTTCAGAGTATTAGGTCGTAGATCCACCGGTGCTTCGCGGTTAAGAGCCTCCGCCCCATCACTCAACAAATCACCGAAACGCTGACTAAACTCAGTAGCTGCCCACTCAGGAATATTATGTTGGACATTACTTGGCGCCGCAGACAAGTCAATTTCCTTGAGTTCACTAATTAGCGTTCGTTCAAGTTCAGTCAAAGGCTCCGCAGAAAACGGCCCTGCCTCTTCCAGTAAAACCAACGCCTCTGGATCATGAAAAACAAAATGAGCAAGTGCTAAGTTTCGCGCACATGCACGATCTCCGGTAGCCCATAAAAGCAGTTCGCGTTCTCTTAAAATAGCATAGAGCATTTCAGTAATCGCTCTGCGATCCTTGGAACCCGCGTAGCGCCGCGCACGAAAATACTGGTTTACGAGAACATCAGCGGGAGTACCGCCTGTGGCAATACCCTCTTCGACTTCTGTAAGAAGCTCAATAAGAGCTGCAATCCGGGCTGAAGGCCTCATAAATACTTTCTAACTATCTAACCCAACGACTATTTCGTTGGGTAATTGGGAGATTCCCGTGTGATGGTAACATCATGCACATGGCTTTCACTGAGACCTGAGTTCGTAATGCGCACAAATTCGGCATTCTTTCGCATGTCATCAATTGTTGCGCTACCAGTATAGCCCATGCTTGCCCGCAAACCACCAACAAGTTGGTGGAGCATCGTCCCTGCAAGGCCTTTGTATGGCACCTGTCCCTCAACGCCCTCAGGAACAAGCTTAAGCGAATCTTTCACATCAGCTTGGAAATACCGGTCAGCAGAACCGCGCGCCATTGCGCCAACAGAGCCCATACCGCGGTACGCCTTGTAGGACCGGCCTTGGTACAAGAACACCTCACCAGGAGCCTCTTCTGTTCCTGCAAGCAGTGAACCAACCATACAAGCGCTTGCACCTGCTGCAATGGCCTTAGCAACATCACCAGACGTACGTAGTCCCCCATCAGCGATGATTGGAATACCTTGTTTTGATGCAGCATTGGCAACATCATAAACTGCTGTCAATTGTGGTACACCAACCCCTGCAACGATACGTGTTGTACAGATAGAGCCAGGGCCAATACCGACTTTGATGCAATCCGCGCCAGCGTCGATGAGTGCTTCAGCAGCTGCAGCCGTCGCAACATTACCCGCAACGAGCTGAACATTGCTCCACTGTTTTTTAATCTTACGGACTTGGTCAATCACGCTGGAATTGTGGCCGTGCGCGGTATCCAGCACTAGTAAATCACACTCAGCATCAACAAGTGCTGCAGCTCGCTCAAACCCTTTGTCACCAACAGTTGTTGCCGCCGCAACTCTTAGACGGCCTTGCTTGTCTTTACAAGCATTTGGATTTGCAACGGCTTTTTCCAAATCCTTTACAGTTATAAGACCGACACAGCGGTAATCTGTATCAACAACAATCAGCTTTTCAATCCGGTGCTCATGGAACATGCGCTTAGCTTCATCGCCAGATACACCCTCTTCCACCGTGACCACTTCGCGTGTCATAAGCTCGGCAACCGGTTGGACTAACTTCGTCGCAAACCGAACATCGCGGTTTGTCAAAATACCAACCAATTTTTTCGGACCAGGGTTTTCACTGCGATCCACAATCGGAATGCCGGAAATCTTATGGGTTGTCATAAGGCCCATTGCTTCCGCAAGTGTTTGATCAGGGAACATGGTCACAGGGTTTACAACCATACCTGATTCGTACTTTTTAACTTGGCGAACCATTTCAGCCTGTTCTTCATTCGACATATTGCGGTGAAGAACGCCAATGCCTCCAATACGCGCCATAGCAATAGCCATCGGCGCTTCTGTGACCGTGTCCATCGCTGCAGACAACAGCGGCATATTGAGGGAAATTTCTTTAGTGAGCTTTGTACGCACATCAACTTGTGCAGGCATTACATCACTAGCGGCGGGGACGAGAAGTACGTCATCAAAAGTAAGACCGAGGCGAATATCCATTTGCTTTCCTGTTCATCAATGGAGCGCTTAGCGCAGATTTTACAGTAAAATAACTGCAAAACCGGATCCAGGTTTTGGATGTTCGCCGTTCAATACCTCGAAGTGCCGACAAAGACAATCTGAATCTAACAAGAAAATAAACAAAATTGAATTAGAACACTACTCGCTCTCGCTAAGCCCCTTAAAACCTTGTGCTACCACAAACCATTCCTTGGAGCCTGCGCGGCTTGATGGAGGCTTAGCGTGCTTTACGGTTTTAAAATGATACTGCATGCGCTTTGTCAAAGTTGAATCTGCGCCTCCCGCGAGCACCTTGGCTGCAAATGTACCACCTTCAGCCAAAACCTTAATCGCAAAATCCAGTGCCGCCTCGCAAAGCATCATCGTTCGGATTTGGTCGGTTTGTTTGTGCCCAGTTGCCGAATTGGCCATATCCGACAAAACAATGTCAGCGGGGCCATCAAGAGCCTTCATAAGCCGCTCTTCGGCATCATCATCTAAGAAATCCATTACCCAAAGTTCAGCGCCAGCTAAAGGTTCCACTTCCTGCAAATCAATACCAATGATTTGATGATCACCCTTCAAACGCTCAGCAAGCACTTGGGTCCACCCTCCAGGCGCACAACCGAGGTCAACAACTCGTTTTGCGCCCTTCAAAAGGTCATAACGTTCGTCA
>CAXBKT010000180.1:0-6432 GCA_963976155.1 uncultured Kordiimonadaceae bacterium
TGTAATCATCAGGTCCCGGGTTCGACTCCTGGTGGCGGCACCACATAAGCCCTTGAAAACACATCGTTTTCGAGGGCTTATCTGTTTATGGATAGCTTGCTAAAAGCTGCTAAGGTCGCGTATTCTAGTATTGAATACACCTTATACATCTATGATATACACGGTTGGTGATCGCGGTTCCATCTCACTGCAAAACCTAGCGCCCGGCATTAATTCTGCATTCCCGATGACCAAAACTATGGGACTTATATACTAAACAAGCTCGACTTAACCGCATCCCATTTGCGTCGTTGAGCCGATTTACCGAGAAACCCTATTAATTGTATTCATACGCTCCAAATTAATTATGGTCGACAGCATTAATCGATCATGTGACCAGTCCTTTGGATTTTGCATTAGAACGGATGTCGTGAATACAATTCCAAAAACTGATATAGAGGCAAGGGCGGATACTAATTTTGAGCCTTTATTTCCATGCTCGTTCGTCATCATTAAAATGCGTTTGCGCAAGAGGCTTCTTTTCGATTTCTCAGAATCGCACATGTCGACAAGTGCAACGGATGGCAACCGGGTACGACGGCTAAGATTTGATTTGGCTTGGGAGCGGCTTGCTCTCAAAAGACATTCGCAATAGGCTCTTATGCCGTAAGAGGAGCGATTGACTATAGTCTGGTCACAAGCATATTCTCGCAATCGCCGTACTTGGGCACACCATATATAATAAACAGGATTCCAGAAGAATAATGGTTTCAATGCTTCCAGGAAAAACTCCCATTCAATGTCCTTTTGCCTAAAGTGTTGCAATTCATGCGTGATAGCAATTTTCAGGTCAAGTTGGCGCGTCAAAGTTTCTTCCGGGATTACAATATAGCGGCGCGTCAAGCCACGGGTAGAGTAAGGAATAGAGACTTCATCACTCACTAAAATATATACATTGCCTATGTGTTTTAATAGATAACTATCGTTAAGCTGAGCCAAAAGCCTGCGGCCCTGACACAGCAGTCGGAAAAACAATGCGGCGGAAATGGCGGCAAATGTCCCGACCAGAATCTGGGCGGTTAGAGATTTTAAGCTTGTAATCTCTCTCACTATTTCTTCACGAAATCCGAGCGCTAATTCTAACCGCACGGCATCCATGTGAAAATTTCCATTAAGATAATTCGAGACAACAAGATCGGATATATTGAGTGAATGCTGTGATGTCCAACCACTAAACAAATAGACAAAAACCGGACATAAAATAATGGTGCCTATGCTACCGTTAAGAAGAAAAAGCTGGGCTCTAAAAGTACCTCTCAATCCGATAAGCGGAAATATTGCCAAAACAGCAGTCCATACTAAACATGCAACCAATAGAAGTATATTGGCATCAATAAATACATTTAGAACGGTTTCAGGTGTCATTTGTCCTCAGCCTTTTGTCAAGTAAATCCCTTATCTCCTGCAAGGCATCATCAGATAAGTTTTCATCATCAACCAATCGCGCCACAAGTGAAGAAGGCGTGTTATTGAATAATTTTGCTGATAAATGCTGCAAGGTTTTAGATTGATAGTCAGCCTTTTCGATAGTTGGGTAATAAACAAACGACTTTTCTGTTTTAATACTGGTAAGAAACTTTTTCTGTTCCAGAATACGGATAATTGTCGATGCGGAAGTGTAGGCAAGCTCACGGGGCGGCGAAAGATTATTCATCACTTCCCGGACAGTGCCTTTCCCTATTGCCCAGACCGCGTTCATAAACTCTAACTCTACTTCAGTCAGGAGGGTGTTAGCTTTCTTTTGCCGCATCTAAAATATATCCACAAATTAAAACGAGAAAATCGCGACTTGAGCGGTTTATCCGAACTTTCAGGGTGCTTTTGTTCACTATACTAATATTTTAGTTGGCGAGCAACTTCCACCAACCGCTTACACTTTACGAAAGCAAAAAACACCCCAAAGAATAGCGATGCCAAGTGGCCACCAGAGCGGCTGCCCGACAAGGCCAAGCCAGGAAAGAAAAATATATGCCGACCCCAAGAGTGTCAAAAACAAACGATCCCCACGGGTGGTTTTAAGCCCAAGCACCCCCCATCTCTCACTTCGCCCCGGGGCTCTGATTTCCAACACTGTCAATATACCCATTGCAGAAAACAGAGCGATAAAACCGACAGCCGTGGGCCAGGTCCAAGCCATCCAACTTAACATGCCGGGCACCCCATTGCCTTAGTTACAAAATCAGTTACTCTGCACATTAGACCCTCCCCATTGCGAACCCTTTGGCAATATAGTTGCGAACGAAATAGATGACGATCGCGCCGGGAATAATTGTCAGCGTCCCGGCGGCTGCAAGTAGCCCGAGTTCATATCCTGCAGAAGACGCGGTTTTGGTCATGGTAGCCGCAATCGGCTTTGCGGCCACAGCAGTTAGCGTTTTTGCCAAAAGCAATTCTACCCACGAAAACATGAAACAAAAAAATGCGGCAACGCCAACACCAGATTTAATTGTTGGAATAAAAATTGTCGTGAAAAAGCGTATGAACGAATAGCCATCAACATAGGCTGTCTCGTCCAACTCTTTGGGAATACTGCTCATAAAGCCTTCCAAAATCCAGACGGCCAACGGAATGTTAAACAAACAATGCGCCAAAGCGACGGCTAGGTGAGTATCAAACAGACTGATGGATGAATAAAGCTGGAAAAATGGCAAAGCAAATACTGCGGCTGGCGCCATTCTGTTCGTCAAAAGCCAAAAGAATAATGTTCTGTCGCCCAAGAACCTGTAGCGTGAAAATGCATAGGCTGCTGGAAGCGCGACGCATACCGAAATCACAGTGTTCATTGATACATAGATAATCGAATTAATGTATCCCCAATACCAGGTTGGATCAGTGAAAATCGTCTTATAGTTTTCAAAGGTCCAGGTTTGTGGAAAGAGAGAAAAGCCTGCGAGAATTTCGTTGGTTGTTTTGAAACTCATCGCCAAAAGCCAATAAATTGGCAGCAAGAGAAACAGGATATAAAGAATTGGAACAATATTTCGCTTCCGCATTTTTCTATCCCTCTTTCGGTTGATTATTCATTACAGAATAGAATACCCAACTCACTAACAAGGTTATTGCAAAATAGATGAGGGACATTGCCGCCGCCGGGCCCAAATCAAATTGGCCAAGTGCTATTTTCACCAGATCGATCGATAGTAATGTTGTTGAATTACCAGGCCCCCCGCCCGTTAAGACGAACGGCTCCGTATAGATATTGAAGCTGTCCATAAAGCGAAGCAATATGGCAATCGTCAAAACCGTCTTCATTTTCGGTAACTGAATATATCTGAATACTGAAAAATTGGAGGCCCCATCAATTCGCGCAGCTCGATAATAATCGTCAGGGATTGAAACCAACCCAGCATAGCTTAGCAATACCACCAATGACGTCCAATGCCAGACATCCATTGTTACGATCGTGATCCAGGCAGCAAGCGGATCCTGGGTCATGTTGTAGGAAATACTCAGTATATTGTTGAAGAAATATCCAAGAAGCCCAATGTCAGGCAAAGTGAATATGTTCCACATCGCACCAACAACATTCCATGGAATTAACATTGGCAGCGCCATGGTAACAAGACATACTGGAACCCAAATACCCTTTCGCGGCATAGAAAGGGCAACGGCTACCCCCAAGGGGACTTCGATCAACAATATCAATCCTGTAAACAGGAACTGGCGCCCGAGGGCCGCATGAAACCTGTCAGAACGCAGTAGTTGTTCGAACCAATCTAACCCTTGCCAGAAAAACACATTGTCTCCAAATGTTTCCTGAACAGAGTAATTTACCACTGTCATAATCGGGATCAATGCATTGAAGGCAACCAGGAGGAGGACTGGTAAAACGAAGAACCAAGCTTTTTGATTATACGCTCTCATGATCTTAGCTTGCCTTTTCTGTTGCTAGCCAGCCATCGCGGTAGATGCGTGTCTGATTTTTCTGAAAAACGACACCTATATTCTCTCCCCTCTGTGGAGCAATATCTTCAACGATGCTGGCAATCTTATACTCGCCTAACATTACCTCGACTACTTTATGACGGCCAATATCGGAAACTTTCATGACCGTTCCCCGCAAAGTAGATTCTCCAAAGGATACAAATTCCGGTCTAATTCCGATTTCGCAATTCGCAGAACCGCCAGTCTTAATTGGACCTTCCAGATCAATGAATTGATCCAAAAACTTTGCAGCACCGTCTTCAACCAAACACGGAATAATATTCATTCCGGGGGAGCCGATAAAATGACCAACGAACGTATGTTCTGGGCGTTCAAACAACTCAACAGGCGTGCCGATTTGAACAACTTGACCTTCATCCATAACAACCACACGATCAGCAAACGTCAGGGCCTCGGTCTGGTCGTGGGTGACATAGATCATTGTTGCATTCACACGGTGGTGCAGTTCTTTAAGCTTGGATCGCAGTTTCCATTTGAGGTGTGGATCAATTACCGTCAACGGTTCATCGAACATCACAACATTTACATCGTCTCGTACTAAACCGCGTCCCATTGAAATTTTCTGTTTATTGTCGGGAGACAGGCCCGAAGCGCGGCGCGTAAGAATGTCCTCGACCTCAAGCATTGCCGCAATATCCGAAACACGCCTTTTTACTGTTGTTTCATCAACACCGCGATTTCTAAGAGGAAACGCCAGATTGTCATATACTGTCATCGTGTCGTAGATGACGGGAAATTGGAATACTTGCGCTATATTACGTTGATCAGGCGACAGCGCCGTCACATCCCTGTCGTCAAACAGTATCTTTCCTTCAGAGGGGATCAACAGGCCTGAAATAATATTGAGAAGGGTCGATTTGCCGCAACCCGATGGCCCCAACAAGGCATAGGCCCCGCCATCTTGCCAATCCAGATTAATTTCCTGCAACGCATAGTCTTGCGGGCCTTTAGGATTGGGTTCATAGCTATGCTTAAGATGCGAGAGTGAGATTTTTGCCATATTATCCTCCCGCTATCTGACCGTCTAAATCAAAATAAAAACATTTCGAAATATCCATATAGAATTTGTGCTCAGTGCCGATTTCAAAATTATGGACTCCATGTGCGAGAGATACCCATGTCTCATCCTCCATTTCGAAATGGGCACTACTTTCGGAACCGCTTAATTCAGTGACTTTTACCAACCCCTTCAGAACAACATTCCTCTGATCTGACATTTCAGGCCGCACATAATATGGCCTGATCGCTATTAGATAATCCCCGTCTGCCAAATCTTTCGTCTGCTCATTCACGGGCCATTTTGCCACTTCCCCCATACTAATGAGGTGCCCCTTCTTTTTAATCTGGGCGCAGTTAATAGGAGGATTTGAAAAGACGCGTGCGGACGCCAGATTTGATGGCGTTCGATAGATTTCAGAGGTCGGACCAAACTGTGTCACGCGGCCATCGTCAATAAGGCCGGTTTTGCCGCCAAGTAAAAGGGCTTCCTCAGGTTCAGATGTCGCGTAGACAACAACGGCACCGCGGCCGGCAAAAAGTTCTGGTAATTGTTCACGAAGTTCTTCACGCAATTTATAATCAAGATTTGCCAGAGGTTCATCTAGAAAAACCGCATCGCTATTCTTGGCGATCGCGCGGGCAAGTGCGCAACGTTGTTGTTGCCCGCCTGAAAGCTGGTGCGGGCGCCGGTTAAGGAATGGACGAAGCTGCAGAATATCCGCTGCTTCTTCTACCCTGCCTTCTATTTCAGACCGTGCCATGCCGGCCACACGCAATGGTGACGCAATGTTGTCGAACACTGTCATATGCGGATAATTAACAAAAAACTGGTGCACAAGGCTGATATTTCGTTTTTGGGTACTTACCGAAGATATATCCTTGCCATTCATAATAATCTGGCCGGAGGCCAATGGGTCAAGTCCGGCCATCAATTTTATAAGAGAGGTTTTTCCAGAACCGGTCTTCCCAAGTAAAACATTAAATTGACCGGGCTCAAGCACTAGGCTTGTAGGCTTGATATAGGTATGGATACCAACTTTCTTGGTAACTTTTCTTAACTCAAGTGCCATGTGACAATTAGCCCCTACATATCAAGCATATTAATAAACTAATAGATTATTCGCAATTGAAGTGCTGAGGTCCCGAGGGACCTCAGCTTAGATAGAGTCATTTTGCTCTGCTTGGTGTTGGGCTAATCTATTTCTGCCAGCGTTTAACAAGTGCGTCGTAATTCACTGTTTCACCAGCAGGTTTTTCATTGTCAAGTTTCGCTTTTGCGCCACCTTTTCCCAACCATTCGGATGGATCTTTCGGTTCGTTCAAGCGAGGCCCACAACCGCCATATACATTTGCGCTTTCGTCAGCGCGCTGCATACGAGCCATTGTAATATCCATTTCTTCTGCTAAACGATCCATCGCTTCTTGTGGTGTAAAAGCACCGGAGTTCAC
>CAXBKT010000181.1:0-6410 GCA_963976155.1 uncultured Kordiimonadaceae bacterium
GTTACCATGGAACTTCAGCGACAATCGGCTCAAAGCTGCGGCATAAGGGTAATCCTCGGGCGCTTACGCACTTACTTATTTCAGCGCGTAAACTACGCACCCTCAGTCGATAATTGCGAAGTCGCCAAACGAGTTTTTCCTTAGTACCAGTTCAAGAAAAACCCCCGAGTGACTATGTCATTGCATTTTCTACACATAAAGGTGTGAGGAGAACAGCACAGTGGCGGAATAGTCTTTCAATGTATCAAGAGGTTCCAAATAATCGTATGTCTCCGTTGTTTCAGGCGACAATTGAAACAACAGAAGAGGCTATTTACAACTCTTTGTTGATGGCGACCACCACGGAAAGTTATAATGTTGTACAGCAAAAAATGGTAAGGGTAGAGGCTTTGCCAATTGGGGAAGTTCAAAAAACTCTTAAGCGGAATAAGCCATAGAATTTGGAAACTTCTGAATATTGAAGCTTTTATAAACTTAGTTCAATTTTTATTGGACGGGCGCACTCCCTCGTTACTTATTCTCCGCAGTTCCCTTCTTTTGGATGAGTGGCGGGAAATTTGTAGGCTGTTGCCTGTGCATGGTATGCTGCTCGTATGCATAGGCAAAACGGAATAAAAGATGTTCCTCAAACCGGCGAGTAAGGATTTGAAGCCCGGCAGGAAGCGTGCCATTAGTATATCCCATTGGTACCGTCACGGCCGGCATGCCGGTAGGCGGGGCGATAAGCTGGGAATTATCTCCCTTATACTCTTCGGCAGCGTTCGACATATGTGCTGGTGGATGTGTCCAGGTTGGGTAAATAACTGCATCTAATTGAAGTTCATCCATAACCTTCACCACATCCTCCAAAAACGCTTTACGTTCAGGGTGTTTCAGGTAACTGGGGCATGGCTTTTCCCAATCCTCAGGTGCTACATCCAGTGGCGTTTTTGCTGCCCACTCCAACCGTTCTTTCACATACGGAGAGTATTGCCCTGTTTCTAAAACAGTAGCCACATCCGTGAACGGAGCAGCCTCACCGAGTGTCTCCAGATACACTGACATATCATAGCGGAATCGAGCACAAAAATAGCTGCCATTCAAATGTTTCTCAAGGTCTGGTACCTCGAATGGGTCAACAACTTCCGCACCAGCGTCTTGCAAACTTTCTAGTGCATCAGCAAACAGAGCTGCAACTTGGCTATCCATTTTTGCAGGGTCAGCGAGTGATCGTAGCACCCCAAGGCGGGCACCTTTTAGCCCTTCAGCATCGAGAAAATCCAAATAATTGATCGTCGGCCTATCTTTTGCTTCCTCAGTAAAAGGGTCTTGTGGATCATAGCCTGCAATCACATTAAAAAGACGGGCACCATCCTCAACTGACCGGGTCATCGGCCCAGCAATATCACGGTCAAATGCGAGTGGAATAACTCCATCTCTACTGGTAAGGCCGATAGTGGAGCGAATGCCAAACAAGGCAAGATGTGATGAAGGGCCACGAATGGAATTGCCTGTATCGGACCCAAGGCCAGCCACTCCGAAACTTGCTGCTACGCCAGATGCTGTGCCTCCACTTGAACCTGCAGGTACTCTGTCTAGCGCATAAGCGTTTGCTGTAGCTCCCTTAGTAGAACTTTTCGTTTGCCGGGGGGAAAAGGCCCACTCTGCCATATTGGTTTTCGCGAGAACGATGGCCCCGGCTTCCCGAATACGGCGTACCATAAAAGCATCATTGGGTGGGTATACATTTGCCATCGCGACAGAGCCGCCAGTCGTTGGCATATCATGTGTATCAAAATTGTCTTTCACTAAAACAGGTGCACAGAATAACGGGCCGAGCTCATCCCCTGAAGCAATAGCTTGATCAATTTCCTCCGCACGTTTCACTGCGTTTTCATTGATAAAACTAATCGCGTTTAGGCCGCTTTCTGCATCGTAAGCTTTTATGCGCCGAAGGTGAGCTCTCACCACGTCAACACAAGATACTTGGCCTGATCGAATAGCGGCCTGAATTCCTTTGATATCTGTTTCGACAATATTAAAAGCGTTACCTACCGCAGCCGTATGCTCTTTCTCGTCAGATTGCCCGCATCCAACAAGACCAAGAATGGCAATTGTCACACACGCCAAAAGGCGGTAGCGCCCCTTACTCGATTTTGCAGTCATGTGGTGCTCCCCGTTTAGCGTACTGAAATAATCTGCTACAGTAGCTGGTCAACGCTAACCGATTTAGCTTGTTTATGTCACTTAACAAATTCTACCGGATTGCATAAGACGAAAGAAAAAGAACTCTCTATCACTATCGCTCAAGCAACGTGTACAAGGCCATATACCCTACTCGTGCAATAGCTTTGGATATATACAGACTCCCAGTGTAAGTGCCACCTTCCAGATGGTCACAGGCGACATATGGAACTGCACATAGTGACATCTATTTCATCTTCATACTCGCGCTTGTGGTTACGCTGATTCCCCAAGTTTATAGACTGGGGCTGGTTCTATCAGTCAATCATTCCCCATGACTATAGCCGGTAGATGATCGCGCGGACTTTCACAAATAACGTGTTGAACTTAGTTTGTAGGGTCGCACCTGCTTCTAAGGCAATTCTTCAATGTCTGCTAAATTAACTATAGTTCAGAGCAATACCCTACAGAAGTTAATTCACTATGATCCTGAGTGCGGATCGAATATCGATTTTTAGTGTAGGATCATTTCAAATAGCGGGTCTAATTTATGCATCAAGTCAAAAGCCCTTACTTATTATTTTTGGGACACACAGATAATCCGCTTGCGATTAAAACGTCGAGGGGCATTGCTCAGTGGTGCCCTGATAAATGCGTTGGTGAAACACATGGAAATTTAAGCGTAGGTTTACAAAAGATGACGCCGACTGAAGCTGTTTCAGCGGGGGCAAAAACGTTTGTTGTTGGCTTGGCTAATGGTGGTGGCCGGATAGCGCCAGAGTGGGTTTCCTCCATATTGGAGGCCATAGAAGCTGGCATGGATATAGCAAGTGGTTTGCACGAAAAAATTTCGGATATTAATGTTGTAAGAGTAGCCGCACAGGAAAAAGGGGTGGCTATCCATGATATTCGCCATTTGGGGAAAAATCCCGACATTGGAAATGGTGAAAAACGTCAGGGCAAACGGATATTAACAGTGGGTACTGATTGCTCTGTTGGGAAAATGTATACATCGCTTGCTATCGAGCGAGAGATGAAGAGTCGGAGCTTTAAAGTGGACTTTAGGGCAACCGGACAAACAGGTATATTTATAGCGGGTTCGGGTGTCCCTGTGGATGCAGTAGTGGCCGACTTTATATCGGGGTCAGTTGAAGCCCTTTGTCATGCCAATGATCCTGACCATTGGGATGTTATTGAAGGGCAAGGTTCGTTGTTTAATCCGGCGTTTGCAGGAGTCTCTCTTGGGCTTTTACATGGCGCACAAGCAGATGTCTTGGTTATGTGCCATGAAGCGGGCCGTAAAGAAATGAAAGACCTGCCCGGTTACTTTATCCCAAGCCTTGAGGATTGCGTTGATTTAAATTTAAATATGGCACGCCTAACTAATCCGGGGGCTCGGTTAGGTGCCATTTCATTGAACTGTCGGAACATACAAGCTGAAGAAGCGACTGAGCGTTGTCAGGCTCTAGCAGAAAAATATTCTGTGCCCTGTTTCGACCCTCTCATACACGGTGCTAGGTCATTTGTTGATACGTTGGAAGGCGACGCTTAATGAACCGCCGTATGGAGATTAGCCGAGAGACTTGGCCCTTGCAGAAGCCTTTCATTATCGCAAGGGGAAAGCGTACTGAGACGCAGGTTGTAACAGTTACAATTCACGAAGGGGGATATTTGGGCAGAGGTGAAGGGACGCCCAGCCCCCGTTACGGTGAAAACTGTGACAGTGTAGTCGAGCAAATAGAAAGACTTGATCAGCAAATTCAAGAGGGGCTTTCTCAGGAAAAATTACAACTGGTGCTTGAACCAGGGGCGGCCAGAAATGCTGTTGATGCAGCGCTGTGGGACCTTGAAGTAAAGAAGACTGGTAAGAATATTGCTGAGATTACAGGACTGCCTTGGCCTGATGACCTCAAGACAGTCGAGACAATTAGTATCCTGCCCGTTGAGGAAATGGCCAGAGAGGCTAGGCGTTTGCGCAACTTTCCCATCATTAAAGTAAAGCTGAATGCAGAATCCATTTTGGACCGTATTAAAGCTGTGCGTGAAAATGCGCCAACTTCAGAATTGTTGGTCGATGCTAATGAAAGTTGGACGCTAGATATCCTCCGGGATGTTGCTCCAAAGCTGAAAGATTTGGGGGTTGTCTTTATTGAACAACCTTTGCCCGCCGGAAAAGATGATCTCCTTGAAGGGTATGAATGTCCGCTTCCTTTAGGGGCCGATGAAAGCTGCCACACATCAGCCGATTTGGATTATCTCTTGGGGAAGTATGATTTCATCAATATCAAGCTCGATAAAACAGGCGGCTTGTCCGAAGCGATACAGCTCGAACAGAAGGCGAGAGAGATGGGTTTTGGCGTTATGGTTGGCTGTATGCTGAGTACTTCACTCGGCATAGCCCCTGCAATGTTTCTTGCTGCAAAAGCGAAATATGTAGATTTGGACGCACCAGCCCTTTTGAGCCGCGACCGCGACTTCCATTTGACTATTCATAAGGGAAAAATGTCACCATTAAACCGCATGTTGTGGGGTGGTTAGAGGTGACACAACACAGTATTTTGTAGATAGGAAAGGGAGTGGGATGAAATTTTCTGGTATTCTTGCCATTGTAACTATTTTGCTGACTAGCAATGTAGCTGCCCAAAACATGTGTGGGGGTTACCCTCTTGAGGATATCTCTAAAAATCATAGTAGAGCAGGCTGGGATCCAAAAAAAATATCTCTCGTTGAGGAGATGTATAATGATATTGGCTCTGTGGCTTTGATGGTGCTTAAAGACGGGAAAGTGGTTTTAAGTTACGGGGACATTACCCGCGATTATAATATTCACTCAATCAGAAAAAGCTTTCTGACGGCTTTGATTGGCAAAGCTGTTGCTCGGGGTGAAATCGACTTGGACCAATCCATGGCGGCATTGGGAATTGATGATAAGGAGGCCCTCAGTGATACTGAAAAGAGTGCTACCTTTAGGCAGTTGATCAAAGCAAGGTCCGGCATATACCATCCAGCAGCGTATGAGACAAAAGCGATGGCTGCTGCCCGCCCTCAACGATTTAGTCACAAACCCGGCACGTTTTGGTATTATAATAATTGGGACTTTAATGCTGCTGGGCGTATCTATGAGATGAAAACTGGCCGCAATATTCACATAGCTTTTAGAGATGAAGTTGCGCAACCGCTTTGCATGCAAGATTATAATTTGTCTCTAATGAAATATCACTATGAAGAGACAACCCTATATCCTGCCTATCCGTTCAGGATGTCTACTCGGGATTTGGCGTTGTTTGGTCAACTTTACTTACAAAAGGGGCTTTGGAAGGGACAAAATATCTTACCTGAAGGCTGGGTAGATGAAAGCACACGATTATACTCTAAAACGGACAGAACAGGCACTTCGAGTGGCTATGGCTATATGTGGTGGGTGACACGTGAGGATAATACACCAGAGGAGCAAGCGCCCATACCTATTGGTAGTTATACTGCTAATGGTGCTGGAGGGCATAGAATCACGGTCCTGCCGAGTATGAATATGGTTGTAGTTAATCGCATGGACACTGATTTGCGCGGTGGACCGCGTTTGTCGGGAGAAAAATATGATGAACTTCTGCGCCTAATTATTGACGCTCAAGATCAAAGCCATTCGTAATAAGGGGATACTATCATGGCACAGAAAATCATAATGGTAGCTGCTTGGCTTTTGTTGACAGTCTACGGAGTTAGTGTTTCTGCCTTGAATGAACCCGAGGCAAAAAAGCAAGTACGGATTGCTGTTGCTAGTTTTGCAATGGAAACCTGCACATTCTGCCCTCGGCTGACAGATATAGAACATTTTGAATACTATGGGCAGCCACATACAGGGGATGCTGTATTGACAGCTAATGCTGGCGTGAATGGTTTTGTGCATGCAGCCAAGGAATATCAAGGGGTTGAAGTCATTGGTGTGTATGCTGTACGTGCCCCCCTTGGTGGGAGCATGGGAAGTTGGGTCACGAAGCGTGCTTTTGATAAATACACGATGGAAATTGTTGAACGTTTGGCTGCAATTGAAGATTTAGATGCGGTTTATCTACCGTTGCATGGAGCAATGGCTGTCGAGGGCATTGCTCGTCCTGAGTCTGAATTGATCGCGCGCATAAAAAGGCGTCTTGGTAATATTCCCGTTGCAGTCACTCTGGATTTACATGCCAATGAAGATAAGGTTTTAGCTGTCAATACAGCATCCCCTGTATGTGGCTGCCCATAGTATT
>CAXBKT010000182.1:0-6400 GCA_963976155.1 uncultured Kordiimonadaceae bacterium
CAGAAAGCTCGATTTCTTTCGCTACAGATACACCGTCTTTGGTGATGCGCGGTGCGCCGAATGATTTATCAAGAATTACGTTACGGCCTTTAGGACCGAGTGTAACTTTTACAGCATTTGCAAGTTTGTCTACGCCAGCAACAATTTTGGCGCGAGCAGCATCACTATGTTTAATTTCTTTGGCAGCCATTTTGGCCTCCTGAATTTAAATAGGTTATTTGGAAAAAGACAAAAAGGGTCGAGATTTTACTCAATGATACCCATGATGTCAGATTCTTTCATGATCAGCAGATCAACGCCGTCGACTTTAACTTCTGTACCAGACCATTTGCCGAACAGAATTTTGTCGCCAGCCTTAACGTCGAGAGCAGTTACTGTGCCGTCTTCGGCTTTAATGCCTGTACCAACAGCAACAACTTCACCTTCAGAAGGTTTTTCTTGAACAGTGTCTGGCAAGATAATGCCGCCAGCAGTTTTAGCTTCGCTTTCAAGACGCTTGACCAATACACGGTCATGGAGCGGACGAAGAGCCATGGTTTGTCTCCTAATTGATAAACCGAAAAAATTTCAATTGTTAGCACTCTATTTCCAGAGTGCTAACATGGCACCCTATGTAGGCCTATCCAGAGCGTCATTCAAGGTGCTAGGCTATTTTTTTTACGAAAAAAATCTATGCTGATAATTATTACCAAAAATTAAGTGTAGCAGGTTACCATGGCGCTACGATTATCTGTACAGATGCAATAGGTAAAAGACCCATTTATGTTTTTATTGATACGTTTCTATATTGTATTTTTAGTCTCTCTCTCTTTTTCAGCAGCCGCCCTGCCAGCCGGCACATTAGACTCTGAAAGCGAAGATGCTATGCACCCTGCTTTAAAAATCGCCAGTATGGAAATCCCCCATGCATATGAGCCAAACGGCAAAGGCGTATATAATGAAATATTTGCCAAACTCACAGAAGGTTACAAAGGCGACCTCAACGTCTCATTCTACCCGTCAGCAAGATATAATAGAGTGATGACCTCAAGGGGTGCCGACTGCGATTATATTGCGACCGATCATTTAGACCGTTGGAAAGACCACGGTATCACCTCAAATGACCTAGAGTTTATTGGGCCTGTAAACACCCTTTTTGTTATCCTATACATCCCAGTTGATGCGCCTGATGTTACAACCATCGAACAAATAAAGGCCCTCACTTTAGCCTCTGACATTAACCTACTGAATGTCATTCATGACCACGGCATCAAGGAAAAATTTGCACTGCAAAGCCAGACACAAATGCTGAACCTGCTCGCAATTGGGCGCATTTCCGGCCTGATTGGCTATGACTTTGATTTAGACTTTCTTTCCAAAAAAATGGGGGTAGCTGACAAAATGAAAAAAGCAACTATACGCCTTAGTCAGTTGAATGACGGCATTGTCTGCTTCAAAACCGAACGAACAGCCGCCTTTCGGGCCCACCTTTGGAAAAGCCTAAACAATATAAAAACTTCGGGTTGGCTCGAAAATGCTCTAAAAGATTACTGACTTACATTTTCTCACCGTCGGCAATTTGCTGAAAGGACCAGAGTATGTTCCAAAGGATGATGCATATAGTTTATGCGGGCGCTAGCTACATTCTAGGACTAGCTTCCCTTGTCGCGTTCCTCTTATTTGCCAATAATCTTTTTGGCGTCACTTTCGGGGAACAATAAACATCTTTTGATATCGACAATTATAACAACCCAGCCAGAAATAACCCCTTGCTCTTTAACCTAGGACTTATTCTGCTGTTTGGCTTGCAGCACAGCATTATGGCGCGCCCATCCTTCAAAGGTTTTCTCACCCGGTTTATCCCTGAAAGCTTAGAACGCTCAACATATGTTCTCGCAACAGCTGTTGTGCTCATTGCGCTCATTCAATTCTGGCAACCAATGTCTGACTATTCGTTTTGGTCTGTATCGGACCCAACCACCCGCATGGCAATCAACGTGATATATCTTATAGGATATGCCATCACTGTCGCAGCGACCTACATGCTCAACCACAATCACCTGTTTGGCCTTCAGCAGGCGGTAGGGTCCGGCATTCTTGATAAAGAATTCAGGACGCCGTTTTTTTACAAGTATGTCCGGCATCCAATCCAAACTGGCGTTTTAATTGCCATGATAGCCACCCCTGACATGACGTATGGCCGCGCCCTACTTGCAGCAGGTATCATAACTTATATCTTTATTGGGTTATATTTTGAGGAAAAGGGCCTGATCGCCGAGTTTGGCGACACTTACCGAGACTATAAAAAACGTGTTCCAGCGCTGTTACCAAACCCTTTCGGTAGGATGTATTAAAAATTATCCAGTAACGCAAAAATACCTAAACCAATATCTGGCCTGCATCGATAAAGCCTTGCAATGCTACCTGATCAATACCAACAAGCGTGATAGCTCCTTGACCACTGAATGTAAGCTCAGCATTCCCGCTTTCAAATCTAGCGTTTTCAAGAAGGGCAGAGAACGTCAAGCCTTCAATGCCAGATAGATCAAGGAAGTCATCGTTGCCAAAGTCCGTTACAATATCCGTACCAAAGGCATTGCTGAAACCAAACGTATCACCTGCATTTCCTCCTGTCAGCGTATCATCTCCTACTCCGCCATAGAGAAAATCCTGCCCCGCATCACCGCTCAGGAGATCATCTCCTGAGCCACCATAGAGGGTGTCATTGCCACTACCTCCAATAAGAATATCGGTGCCTACTGAGGCAAAAATCTCATCATTACCGCTACCTCCATCCAAAGTGTCATCCCCACCTGATGTGCCAGCTCCGCCGAAGATTTTATCATTACCAGCATGCGCCTCAATATTATCGTCACCCGCACCGCCGCCAACAGTGTCAGCACCAGCCGCGCCCTGCACTATGTCATTACCAGCACCAGCCCACACAATATCCGCCGACGCATCTAGAATATCGTCTTCACCACCCGCCCAAATACTATCCGCACCTGATCCGCCAAAAAGTATATCCGTACCACTATCACCAGCAATTTTGTCATTGCCCGCGCCGCCGCCAATAATGTCATTACCAGAGCCACCAAAGAAATGGTCATCACCACCATCATCGCTGCCAGCCCATATTGTGTCATTACCTTCTGCGCCTAGAATAGTGTCGTCACCGCCATGCCCTACAAGGGTGTTATCCGCATCATTACCGCGGACAAAATCATTTCCGGCTGCTAGCTTTACATTCTCAATGACGGTAGTTGAGGTAGTGAAAACGGTTTCAGAGACAGTGAAGTCTATTTGGCTATCAGAATCGTTAAATCCATCATAACTTGAGCCAACATCCATGCCGCCGCCAGGCGTAAGATCTAGTGAAACTCCTTTTCTGAGCTCATCTTGGATATGTATAGTATCAGTTCCACCTGCATCAAAAAGCCCCTCAAAACTCCTTACTGAGGTGTTGAAATAATAGTCATTACTTCCTGCACTGGTTTGATTGACCCCATATATTTGCTGAAGCGTTTCAATATCATGTGCTAATAAACCCGTGGGATCGCTTGTGTACAAATACGCACCTTCGTACTCGCTAGCATTAGCTGGATACATAATAGTTAACTGGCCACTGCGGTATGCGTTTGGAAAAGTATCTTCTGGGTGATTCAACCCGATGGCATGCAATATTTCATGATACAAGGCATATATCTCGGGTTGCTGCTCAGCATACGATGCATATCCACCGTTAACAACGGGGCGGAGTGCATCTCCCGCAAACCCATTTTCAAGTAGTTTCGTGTTGACGAACACATCAAAATGCGCGTCCGCAGCCACTTCACTAAACTTCAACTCAGTGACGGCTTCAATTTCGTCAAATACCTTGGTTGCCAAATCTTTTATCTGATCACCGGCAAGAACCGCATTCATTGGGATGAGGTCGAAATTTTCCCACTGGCCTAAATCACTAAAACTGTAAGTTACAACATTAGGCTGCCATACATGGTCAAAAAGCAGACCCAAATATTTATCTTCTGTCACGCCCAGCTCTTCAGGCTTAACTATTATGAAATCTGACATACGCTCCCAACTACAGTACACACAAATAATCTATTTTTATTGTGGTCAATAATACCTCTAGTATCCAAGTTCACGATTTACCACTGTGGGAATCACTTTGGAAGACCGATATGTGAGTATATTCCTCGCCACCAACTGGCTCGCTGTTTTCGGGTCAGTTGGTGCTGAAATATGCGGAAGTATAGTTATTTTTGGATGGGCCCACAGCGCATTGTCGTCCGGCAGAGGTTCTTTTTTGAAGACATCAAGCACAGCATGCTTCAGATGCCCGCTGTCGAGCGCCGCCATAAGGCTGTTGGGCTCAACAGTGGCCCCTCGACCAAAATTAATCAGGCTAGCGCGCGGTTTCATCTGAGCGAAAGTGTCGGTATTCAGCAAATTCCATGTGGCAGGTGTGTGCGGCAACAGATTGACGATAATATCGGACTGGGCGAGCATATCATGAAGGCCATTGTCGCCCGTAAAGGTTTGCACACCCTCTATTTCCTTCAAAGATCGGCTCCAGCCTACAACGTTAAAGTCTGCTGCCCGTAACTTCTCAGCGGCCTTCAAACCAAGTTTGCCAAGCCCCAATATACCCACGGTACGTTCCTCTGCCCGCACAAAAGGTTGCTGTTTCCAGAGGCGCACCTTTTGCTGCTCGGCATACTTTGGCATATCCCGGTGCAAATAAAGCGTCCATGCGAGCACGGCCTCTGCCATCGTCGCCGCCAAATTCGGGTCAGTCATGCGCGCCAAGGGGATATGATCAAGCGACTTTTCTTTCAGAATGCCCTCAACACCCGCCCAAAGGCTTTGTATCCATTTAAGATTAGGGAGCTTCAGCAGGTCATCGGGTTTGGGGTTCGCGGCAATCGCCACCTCCACTTGCGTCAAGTCCGGCAGCGCATCGAATATTACAACTTCTTCCTCCGGCATAACCTCCCTAAACAAGGCTAGCCACAAATCAGTTTCTGCTTGATCAATACCCGCGACGAATGCAATCGGCTGTTTCATCATTTCAATCTCTCTACTCAAAACCCCAAAACACCCATCAACTTTATAGCTTCAAAATGTCCATTGTGCCCTTAGACAAGCTGGCTTGCTTATAAAGAGCCTTGCTTATTTTCGCAGCTTCCTTTTTTCCGAGCTGAATTTGTGATTGCCAAAGACCATAAAGCGACCATGCACTATTTGGGTGCCGAATAAGACTTGCCTCAAAGGCTGTCTCCGCCCCCTCAAAATCGCCTGCTTTAAAATAAGCGGCCCCAAGAGTTTGTTCTAACGCGTAATACCAGTAAGGCGGCTCTGTATAGCTCATGCTGTTTTGTAAAGTCACGCTGGCACGGAGCAACTCAATTGCTTCCTCCGGTTCATTTTGGCTCATCATATATTTCGCAGTGATGATATTACCCGCGATAGTCAATATCGTTTCTGCTGGAATACCGGCATTCTGCACTCCATCCGTACTCACCAAGGCCGTAATAGCCTGAGCTTCAGCTTCAGCGCCCGCACCGCCTGCTTCAGCAAGAGCAACCCCCCTCGCATAATGCCACATTGCTTTCAGATAAGGCACAGCATCACCGGGCGACGGCAAAGCCAGAACTTCGTCAACATCCCCGAATTGAGCATGCGCAAAATACGGCGCTGCTTTAATTGGTGCAATCCACTCAGCCCCCTTAAGCACCTCAAGAGGAATTAACTGATCAAGCTTGTTTGCATACTCAAGAGCTGTGGCACCGTCACCTGCCATCTGCGCAGACACTAGAACAAAATGCACATTGTGAGGGTAGTAACCGTACCTATATAGGTCTGAGCCTGATGTTGCCCTGAGGTAAGCCTCATCCACCGCGACGGCATCAATATTGGTCTTCAGACTATCAATATAGCGCCCAATACGGAAATAAATATGCCCCGGCATATGCACCAAATGGCCTGAGCCCGGCGCAAGACCTGCAAGCTTATCGGCATGTTTTGCAGCCTTCTCTGCCATCTGGCTCGCCTCGTACAAATGAATGTACAGATGAATGGAACCATAATGGTTCGGGTTTTCAGACAACGTTTTTTCAATGGTATCAATCGCTGTGCGAATATGAGGCTTTGGGGTTGTAAAATCCCGTTCCCAATAATCCCAAGGCGCGGTTGTCATCAAGGCTTCCGCATACATTGTTGCAATATCTTGGTCTTTTGGAAACTTGGCCACAAGCTCAGCCAGCGCGTCCGCATAACGCTGATCTAGATCGTTTCGCGAAACATCAGCGGCATCGCTGTAGCGCACAGCCCCTGCTTTGATCAACGCTTTTTCCCTTTTATTCGCATGGTCTATTAGCGCCTGTGCCTTCCTTATAGCTACAAGAGCTTGCTCACC
>CAXBKT010000183.1:0-6324 GCA_963976155.1 uncultured Kordiimonadaceae bacterium
TACGCATTCCTGCTGTATCAAAGAGCCTAACGGGCATGTCTTCCCATTCCCATTCAACAGCAATGGAATCTCTTGTAAGGCCGGCTTCAGGGCCTGTAATTAAACGGTCTTCACCAACTAAATGGTTAATCAGTGTAGATTTGCCTGCATTTGGGCGTCCGACGATTGCTAAACGCAGAGGACGCACTTCCTCTGTTTCATCTTCAGGGTCGATGAATTCATAATCTAAATCGCCTTCAACAGGTCCTGTGTCCATTTCACGGCGTGCGGCTTTGTTAGCTTCCTCTGTTTCTTTTGGATATGGGTCGATACCCTGCTCTCGCAAATTATCAACAAGCGCTTGATAAAGCTCTGCAAGGCCTTCGCCGTGCTCTGCTGATAATGGAATTGGCTCACCGAGACCAAGGCTATAGGCCTCATAGACACCTGCACCAGCCATTTTACCTTCACATTTATTAGCGCAAAGCAAAACAGACTTGCTGGCACGACGGAGCCAAGAAGCAAAATGCTCGTCAAGGGGGGTAACACCCGCGCGTGAATCATACAGCATTAAGGCAATATCGGCTTCTTCAAGCGCCTGTGCTGTTTGCTGTCTCATACGCTCTGAAAGAGAACCTTCAACGCCCTCTTCCAAACCAGCTGTATCAATGAGCTTAAACTCAAGATCGGCAATTCGCCCTTCGCCAGCACGACGGTCACGCGTAACGCCGGGTGTGTCGTCAACTAAGGCTATCTTTTTGCCCACCAAACGGTTGAACAAAGTTGATTTGCCCACGTTGGGACGTCCAACAATGGCAAGAGTGAAACTCATGTCAATTCACCTAACTCTAGCGGTCGTTACCGGTATGCTACCAGCTCACCCGCATCAGTAAGAACAATAAATGTGTTATCAACCACAATCGGCGATGTCCTGCTTCCAGCAGGGAGCGTAATACCGCTCAAAACATCGCCTGTATAGGGTGAAAGTGATACAGCAAAACCATGACTGCTTGTTACAAGTAAACGGTCGCCCGCAAGGACGGGTCCATTCCAGCCAATCAATCCACGACGTTTTTCTTGGTCCTCAAAACGTTGAAGTTGAGCCACCCACCGTACGCGGCCATCACCAAGTGCAATACAGGCGATCTGACCGTCAACTGTTGTAACAAAACCAAAATCGCCCGCTACCCAAGGGGTAGAGACACCAGCAACATCAGCTTCCCATGAACGTTCACCGCTACGCATGTCAACGGCAACCATACGGCCAGCATGGCTTACGGCGTACACCTTGCCGCTATCAATTACCGGATTACCATCAATGTCAGTGAGAGTTGCCAGCGGTGTTAGACGCCGCGAACTGGTCAACGAATCTTGCCATAGGATACGGCCATTAATACCGCGCATGGCAATAAGTTCGCCTGACGAAAGGGCTGTAATGAGTGTGTTGCCATCGTAAGCAGGACTTGCTGCACCAAGCATGCCTGCATTCTCAGCAATACCAACTTGGTCCCAAGTCAGTGTGCCATCGCGTGGATCAAGGGCAAGCATTTGGTTATCGTGTGTTACAGCAAAAATTCGATCAGCCGTGGCGGTTGGTGCGCCGCGAAACGGTATTGCACCAGCATAACGCCACTTCTCAGTACCCGTTGAAGCATTAAGCGCTGCAACAAACCCATAACCAGATGTTACATAAAGCGTATCACCATATAGGGCAGCACCACCACCAAAGCCAACATTACTATGTTCTTTATCATTGCGAAGCGCACGTTCCCAAAGGACCTTGCCAGAGCTCAAACTTACGGCTGTTACTTTTCCTTTTGCATCAACAGCAAAAACACGCCCTTTGCCAGATACTGGACTTGCAACCATGCGCTCGTATTTTTGATTTCCAACACCGATTGACGTACGCCATGCTAGCGATAAGCTATCATTTAAAGTCAAGTGCTGAACAGAGTGACTACTGTTGCCACCAGACTGAGTCCAGTTGCTGTTTGTATATGGCCTAGGCAATACAACAGGAAGATTTCCAATTGCTGTATCAGCGTCTAGTACCTGCGCACTACTAAGAATAGAGATGCGTTCACGGCCTTCGTCGTCATATTTTTGTTTATTTTTTCCGCTGCTTTTAAAAATGCTACAGCCAGACAAAGCGATTGCAGTTACCAAGATAAGGGCACCGCGGCCAACTAGGTTAACAGTGTTACTCTTCACCAGTCTCTCCCTCAGGCTCGTTCGAAGCTTCTTCTTTTGTTAGGTCTGCTGTACGTTGTTGTTCTTCGAGTAAATCTCTGAATTGCGCTGCACGGTTGCTAATACTTTGTGGCGTTTCACTGTCGCCTGCTAGTCTTAGAAACTTATCATGAGCTGCTTCGGATTGACCTTGCTGCATATCAATGAATGCAATCTGCTCTAGTGCACTATAATACCAAGGCATGCCTTTTTGAGCGATGGATGTCAGCCTAACGCGTGCGCCGTCTAGGTCGGCTTTTTTTTCTGCAACGAGAAGGGCTGCCATCAGTTTTGCAAAATCAACTAAAACAACATCCGTTTCACCGCTTGTTGCAAGACTATCATAAGCTGCGATGGCTGCGTCTATGTCACCAATCTTAGCTTGGGCCTGAGCCACCCGCAGTTGTGCAAGAGATGCATACCCACCGGATAATGCTGGTATTGCTTCCTGCCAGATAGAAGCGGCGTCAGCTCCGTCAGTACTGGATGCCGTTTGGGCTGCGTCAAAAACAGTTGAACTTGATTCCTGCCCGCTTTTGACTTGAGATGTATATATCTCGTTGCCTGCAACCGCGAGAACAATACCAACAGCCCCGCCAACGATATATTTACCGTATGTTTTCCATAGGGCATTAAGCTGGTCGCGGCGCAGCTCCTCATCAACTTCTTGGGCTGCAAGATCCGGATTATTGTCCGACACACGAAACTCCTCAGACAGGCCTGCTCATCGTATTCTACAAGCGGCATGATAAATTCAATTTGGGTAGGTCCCCGTTTTCGCGGCTACCATAGCCAAACATGTACTGATAATCAAACCAGAACACATCAGTTAATTATGGTTATATTTCGGCAAGGTTATCTATTTGAGCCAATCATCTTATATGTGTGCTCTTCTGCGGGGAAAGTCCGGTCCCTTACCTCCGTTGCATAAGCTTCAATCGCGGCCTCAATATTGTCACCAATTTCTGCGAAACGTTTTACGAATTTCGGATTGATGGTGAATAATCCCATCATATCTTCGGTAACCAAAATTTGCCCATCGCACTGATTAGAAGCCCCAATACCGATAACAGGAATGGACAACTCACTGGTCACTTTCCTTGCCAAAGGCTCCGCAACACCTTCAATAACAACGGCAAAAGCTCCTGCCGCTTCAATAGCTTTAGCGTCTTCCACAATTGGTTGCCATTCGTCTACGGTTCGTCCGTGTGCTCGATACCCACCATATGAGTTTACAGATTGTGGCATTAGACCCACATGCCCCAATACAGGAATGCCGCGTTTACTAAGAAACTCAACTGTATCCGCCATCTCTACCCCACCTTCTAACTTAACAGCGCCAGCACCTGTTTCAGAGAGAACCCTTGCGGCATTTCTAAAGGCTTGTTCTTTTGATTCTTCATATGAACCAAATGGCAGATCAATCACTACCATTGCCTTTTTTGCGCCCTTACATACTGCGCGGCCGTGACGAATCATCATTTCCAAATCAACACCTAGTGTTGATTCCATACCATAAAGCACCATACCAACACTGTCCCCTACAAGAAGTAGGTCGCAGTGTTTGTCCAAACGAACAGCCATAGGGGTTACATATGCGGTCAGGCAAACGATGGGAGTTTTGCTCTTCATCGCAGTAATTTGTTTTACCGTTGCTTGACGTTCTGGACGGGCATCAACTGATGCATTCTTACTAATGGTAGACATGTAAGTCTCCTAAAGAAACCATAGTTTGGCGTATATTTAGAGGCTTTGCACGGCGAAACCAATTGTTTTTATGTGCATATACCAAGCTCTTATAACTCATTGACACGCCAAGGTGGGTTTTTCCGGTTTTCACCCCCGTAAAATAGTATAATTTTATTACCGTCGGGGTCTTTAAGCCTAGCTTCACGCCATAGCCAACTACGGTCTGCAGGCATCTCGTCAAAGTTGATACCTTTCGCAACTAATTCATCAACTTTCTCATCAAGTTTATCACACTCAAAGTAAATACTCGCGGTATTGCCCGCAGGCATACTCTCAACTTCATGTACAGAAAGTGTAGACACACCGTTTGGGCATTCAAGCCGTGCGTAGTGCGGTAAAGATCGCACGATTAATTCAAGACCCAGTTTTTGATAAAACACTATTGAAGTAGCGACATCTAATGATGGCAGTGTAACTTGATTTAAGTCCATCTTACGCTCCAGAACTCTATTAAAGAATAGCTCCTAGATAGTGACGACACTATCTTTTTTCTACAGTAAGGATAAGTATTCTTTCTTGTTCGCTACATGGACATGATGAGACGTCAGGGAAAGGGCAGTGTAAACAGAAAGGGATCATCAGTAAGCCATGCATCAATTAGGCTAGTAAAATTTTCTCCTCATAACCAACCAGATCTATATTTTCTTTCAGAATCTATTCGTTAGAACCTGTATGTATACAAAAACTCTACAGTAGAACACTTTGCTGACGTAATCCTCACAAAAAAGGCCCGGAAAACCGAGCCTTTTGTGAAGGTTTTATTCCCACTCAATAGTTCCTGGGGGTTTACTTGTAATATCATAGACAACGCGGTTAATGCCTCGAACTTCGTTGATAATACGGGTCGCAACCCTGCCAAGGAAATCATGTGGGAACGGATAATAATCCGCAGTCATACCGTCTGTCGAGTTTACTGCGCGGATCGCACACACATGGTCATAAGTGCGCGCGTCGCCCATAACACCAACAGTTTTCACTGGAAGTAATACGGCAAAAGCCTGCCAAATCGCATCATAGAGGCCCGCGTTACGGATTTCCTCAAGGTAAATCGCATCGGCTTTACGCAGAATATTGGCTTTTTCACGCGTAATTTCACCCGGAATACGGATCGCAAGGCCTGGTCCGGGGAACGGGTGACGGCTAACAAAATCATCATGCAAACCAAGTTCACGACCAAGGGCACGGACTTCATCCTTGAACAACTCACGTAATGGCTCAATAAGACCCATATTCATACGTTCAGGCAAACCACCAACATTATGGTGAGACTTAATCGTAACGGATGGTCCGCCAACAAAAGACACAGATTCAATTACATCAGGATAAAGTGTTCCTTGTGCAAGAAAATCCGCGCCGCCGACGTTTTTCGCTTCTTCCTCAAATACATCAATAAACAGCTTGCCAATAATTTTTCGCTTACGCTCGGGGTCTGTCACACCTGCAAGCTCACCAAGGAACAAGTCAGAGGCATCTCGGTGAACCAGATTGATGTTATAATGCTCACGGAAAAGGCTAACCACTTGATCGCTTTCCCCTGCCCGCATGAGGCCGTGGTCTACATAAACACAAGTTAGCTGGTCACCAATTGCTTCGTGAATAAGAACAGCAACAACACTGCTATCTACGCCACCAGACAAGCCGCAAATAACGCGTTTGTCGCCTACCTGCTCGCGAATTTCCTGTATTTTAGTTTCGCGGAAGCTTGCCATTGTCCATTCACCTGTGCAAGCACAGATCTTACGGACAAAATTCTTGAGTAGCTCAGCGCCATCTGGCGAATGAACTACCTCAGGATGGAACATAAGTCCGTAAAATTGCCGGCTTATGTCAGCAAAAGCGGCAAATGGAGCGCCTTCACTTGCTGCAACGACTTTAAAACCGTCAGGCAATGCATCAACATGATCACCGTGGCTCATCCAAACCTGTTTGCTATCACCTTTTTTCCAAACGCCGTCAAAAAGTGGGCAGTCTTCCTTTACCTCAACAAAAGCTCTACCAAACTCTTGATGATCAGACGCTGTGACCGTGCCGCCCAACTGTGAACATAATGTCATTTGTCCATAACAAATACCCAAAACAGGTACGCCCATTTCAAATACGCGCTGTGGCGCTCGCGGCGTATCTGAATGCGTAACGCTTGCAGGTCCGCCAGAAAGGATGATGCCCGAGGCACCAAAACCATCGAGCATTTCTTCAGCTTGATTGAAGGGAACGATTTCACAATAAACACCAGCTTCACGTACACGGCGTGCAATCAACTGAGTTACCTGTGACCCAAAGTCTAATACGAGGATTTTATCTGTCATCTACAGTCTCACTATATAGATGGTTGCTTGGGTGACCCAACATTGTGGCCCAAATGTCAAA
>CAXBKT010000184.1:0-6220 GCA_963976155.1 uncultured Kordiimonadaceae bacterium
CCCCACCATACACACGCATCGCCGAAATAGTTTGGATGCCTTGTCCAAGCCCATAATCCGCTATCTAGAATTTTGCCTTCATTTGCTGGATTGGCTTTAAAATGCGAAAGTTGATAGTCACCAGTCCATTCAAAAAAGGCGCCGATAGCCCATATACTAATGCCAATATACCCAGCTAAGTTGAGGTTTGCCGTGGGCGTGCTAAACACTGCTATGATCGGGGCGGATATGATGAGTATGAGCACCCCTTGCAGGCCAAAGACAAACCACAATGAAAAAATATGCCTGCTAATACCGTGCTTCTTGCCAAGAATTTTAACATACCGGGCATCTTCGCCGTGGTTCAGATAGCGACGCAGTAGATATATAGATAAGCGTAGGCCCCATAACAAAGTCAAAACAAGAACCGCTAATTGCACCGTGCTATATTCTTTTGGAAAAGTTGATAGGGCGACTATAGCAAAACCTGTTCCCCAAAATGCGTCGATGAAGCTCACTTTTTTGATAACAATGCTAACTAGCCAAAGTACCAATAATACGAGGCTTAGTGTTAGAGCTGCTGTTCCAATTAACTCAATCACAATCTACTCCCTGATTTCCACCCTTTGATACGATATAGAGTGGTGATTGGATTAGGCGAGGTATGGACCTAAGAAAAAGGTCGTTCCACATGGCGTTGGAACGACCTTTACTTTTGCCTTAGGAACAAAAGGAGCGGCGGACAATCTAGGGCCAACAAGAGGGCCCGCCTATAGAGAACGCCGCTGTCAGGTTCGGCGTACAGGCTTGGCTCCCTTGATCGTGCCATCCTGTAAAAGCATAAAACCACAACTGTTATTAATAATCAATATCAAAAATAGTAATCAACTAATTTTATTTCTCTGATGTCATTCGCTATTAATTGGATGGCACTCGATTAACTTGTGGGCGAGGGGCTAGGCTTTTCGCGCAACGATATAGCGATTAGGAAAGTCGCCAGATTCTAGTATCTTAAAACCGTTGGTTTTGATGATGGTTTCTAACTCTGCTGCCGAGATAAAGTGGACATAAGGCGCCATTCCAAAGAGCTGTAGGAGAGGTAGGATGAATTTCATGACCCGGTATTTGAATGGTAGACCTTTTCCCTCAGCGCATACTGTTTTCGAAATGAATATCCCGTCGGTTTTTAGGTGCTTACTAATGTGTTGAATGGCAGCAGGAATGTCTTCGAGAAGGTGAAGTACATTATGCGCTAGTACTGCGTCATAAACTTCGTTGTCAGGGGCGTTGTCGCAGAGGTCTGAAACTACAAACTTGATATTCGAAACATTTTGAGTTTGTGCTTTCTCTTGCCCAATTTGGATCATGTTCCCTGATACATCACTGGCTGTTATATGCTTGACGTGCTCTGCCAGCAACAAAGCTGTCGACCCAGTTCCACAGCCTACCTCTAGAACTTTGTCATCCGCAGAAAGATAGCTTTGTGTGCGTTCCAGCGTGTAACGGTAGGAAGCTTCGTCTGCGATTGCTGATTTCGCATATTTTTCAGCAGCATCATCCCAGAATGTCTCGGCAGTTTTCATGGTTATTCTCCTTGGCAGTAGAGATAGCTAAACAATTTTCGAATATAAATTGATGAAATATGTTGATCTGTTATACAAAAATGCATGAATTGGCAGTCTGTATCATTTGATTGGAACCAAGCACGGGCGTTTTTAGCGACTGTGGAAGAGGGTTCGTTGTCCGCAGCCTCGCGGGCTCTTGGTTTAACACAGCCTACGCTTGGTCGCCAGGTTGCTGCGTTAGAGGATAGCCTAGGTGTTACCTTATTTGAGCGTGTCGGTAGAACACTGGTGTTGACTCAGTCAGGCTTGGAATTGCTGGATCACGTGAAAACTATGTATGAGGCAGCTAACCGGATTTCCTTAACTGCGTCTGGTCAATCGCAAACTATTGATGGCAAGGTTTGTATTACTGCTTCTGACATGTTGTCGGCCTACATTTTACCCGAAGCAATCAAAAAGATAAGGGAGGAAGCACCTTTATTGAAGATAGACGTTGTCGCGGCCAATGATATTCGAGATTTGCAGTTACGTGAAGCAGATATTGCAATCAGGCACGTGCGGCCAGAACAACCAAATCTCATTGCAAAGCTTATTGGGGATGCGACTGGTTGCTTCTACGCTTCTGATAGCTATATCGAGAAATATGGCGCCCCGAAATCGTTGCAGGACTTATCTCGCCATCACCTTATTGGGTTTGGAGACAATGACCGCATGATTGAGTATTTGAGTTCGATGGTCAGTCTATCTCCTTCGAATTTTCCTATAGGCTCGGCGAATGGAATTGTAGGCTGGCAAATGGCTAAAAATGGCCTCGGTATAATAATTATGTCCGATAAAATTGCGACGAAAACAGCTGGAATGAGGCTTCTTTTTCCTGATGTGGAGCCTTTCTCATTTCCGGTGTGGCTTACTGTCCACCGTGAGCTTCATACAAGCCGCCGTATTAGGCTTGTCTATGATTTGTTGGCTGACTTTCTTACACATAACATGATTTAATGTATTTCTATTTGGAGCATGATGTGCTGCTCAATTCGGAGTGTTTTGGTCAAATTTCTGGAGGGATGCACAAGATAGTTTGTGACACTCTCTTTTGCAGGGTATAGAAACGAGTGAAACAGCAGAAAAGATACGTATGAGCGAGCAGGCTACAATTATTGATTTTGTTAGCGCCAGCCTCAGGGGGCTGGAGGCAACAGGTCGTGTATTACTGTCGCCTACAGAGCAAAATCTGGCGGATGAACTGGCACTTAAACTCGATGGTGAACTCCATAGCATGGTGCAGGAATTAGAGCGTGTCGCGTCCTGTCAGCAAGATGTCCCTGTCGTTGAGGGGCTCGATGAATTGCCGCCATTTGAAGCTTTCTGTGTGGGCCTAAAACATATTGGTGATAGCCTGCTTCCCCATTTGATTGGTGAATTTATGGGTTTTTGTGATCAGCGTTCTATACCAAAACAGCCCTTTTTCTGGATCATTAGGGCACGAGCTGACGCTTTTGTCGCGTATCTATTGCAGATAGCTCAAGTACATGGCCTAGCGTTTGAAGATGCACCCAAAAAGATGGGGAAATCAGAGCAAATCGCCCTAGCAAACCTTGGTGCAGGGTTGAGAACACGCATGCAGCATGAAATGGATCAGCTTGGCTAGTCGTTGTTCCCTATGTTCAGCTGTTGTTCAGAAGAACGTGATAGCTTTACACATGTAGATTCGATATTTGGAACGACAATGAAGTCAACTTTACTGTGCTTGACATTGCTGATTGCTGTGCTTTCTGGTGGGACGAGCGCAACTGATGACGAAGTGTTAACAAAGGCACAGAAGCGACTTGCCAGAGTGCAGGAAGATTATACGCCTACAGGCCAAATTAAGAACTGTATTTCCCTCAATCTGTTGCGAGAATCTCGAGTTATAGATAATCAGACAATTTTTTTCCGTGGTTCTGGGCGCACGGCATACCTTAATAAGCTACCTCGAACCTGTAGTAGGCTAGATATAGAAGAGCGTTTTGCTTATCGTGTTTCAATTGGTCAGTTATGCCATTCGGACGTTATCACTATAGTGGATAATTTTGGTCGATCACTGAATCGGTGTGGACTTGGGAAATTTGAAGAACTCCAAGTCAAATCTTCTGGCGATAAAGAGTAAGCCCTCAAAATGAGCATGCCTGAAACTGTATCTATACTGTTTCCGCTTATCGCGCCCTCCAGTCAGTTTAGCGCAATCCTCTAGAATAGTGCGCCAGTTCCCCTAAATTTCTTCAGTGAGACATAGAAAAAGCTCTCGATTTTTTAGGTTTCGGTGAAATGAAACGCTGTTCACACGCGCTTTTTTGTTTGGAGCTTTGGAGATGTTAGTTACTGAGTGAATGAAGAATGTATAATAATAATAAAAAGACTGTTGGCTATGCAGCCCCTGAGTTCCATAATACTGATGATGACGCTCATGAGGCACGCTCTGGTAGAGGGTACTCTTCGTTGATGAACGGGCCGTTTAGTCAGTTTCGGGGGAATAAACTTGTGGAAAGCCTTTTAAGCAGCAAACAGAGAACATTTTGGACTCTGCAGGTGTCTGGTTGGCTTGGCTATTATTTAGCACGTAGTTTTCAGGGAATGATGATGGAACTCCCATTCCTAGAATATGCTCCACTGTATGGTTCTGCGACGGTTCTAGGCTTTTTGCTGACGCTATTGTTGCGCATTTTTTATCATCGAATTAAAGAAATACCTCTTCCGATTATTGTTCTTTGTATTTTAACAGCTAGTGCGAGCTTGGGTGCTGTTTTTTCAATGCTAGAGCTTACTGCAATGCCGTACTTGATACCTGGAAGCGAACCCTATCAAGGCTTGCAGAAACTTGGGAACGCCATGTTTGAATCGACAGCGATTTTTGCGTGGTCAGCTATTTATTTTGGATATCACTATTATGAGAGCTTTCAGGAACAAAAAGAACAAGTTCTGAAAGCAATGGCAATGGCCCATCAAGCCCAGCTTCAAATGCTTCGATATCAACTGAATCCACACTTTCTATTTAATACACTCAATGCAATTTCGACATTAGTGCTTGATAAATCAGAGGCAGATGCTAATCGCATGCTGACTAAACTATCGAGTTTTTTACGTTATACGCTTGTAAACCAGCCGACGCAGCGCGTGACCCTTGATCAGGAACTTCATGCGCTGAGCCTTTATCTCGATATTGAGAAAGTGCGATTTCAAGATAGACTTGTTGTTGATTATGTTATTGACGAAAATGCGAGGGCTGCTTTGGTGCCAAACCTTATTTTGCAGCCTCTTATTGAGAACGTAATTAAATATGCGATTGCCCCGTCTATTGAAGGTGGTGTGATTACTATTGCTGCGACTGTTAAGGGTAATAGGCTAGCGATTGCCCTTGAGGATACAGGGCCGGGTATGGTGGACGTGGATAATATCGTGAGCCAATCGGGATCAGGAGTTGGATTGGTCAACACAAAAGAGCGCCTTGCACATATTTACGGCGACGAACATACTTTCAAGCTTGAAAATCTCGAGCCTAATGGTCTTGGTGTTTTCATAGAAATTCCTTGCGAACGCAAAAAAGAAAATTAAAATCCACGTAATGGAGGAATGCTTTTATGGCTAAAATTAAAGCTCTTTTGGTGGATGATGAACCGCTGGCAGTTCGTGGTTTGACCATACGGCTTGAGCCTTATGATGATATTGAAATCATTGGTACAAGTGGTAATGGGCGCGAAGCTGTGAAGTTGATCAAGGAGTTGAAACCAGACCTTGTTTTTCTCGATATCCAGATGCCTGGTTTTGACGGGTTTTCCGTTGTTCGGTCTTTAGTTGGGCAAGTGGAGATACCTTTAGTGGTTTTTGTTACTGCGTTTGACCAATATGCGCTTGAGGCGTTCGAAACACACGCACTTGATTACTTACTCAAACCTGTAGAAGAAGAACGTCTAGCAGAGGCAATTGCTAGAGCGAGAGAGGCTCTGTCACAGCGTGCAGCCATTGAGCAAAACGCGCGTCTTGTTGACCTCATTGAAAATATGGACAGCCCACCACAAGAGGCCCTTACGGCCATTCTTGAGCAGCCGTTTGATATGAAGGACGATAAGTTTGACCCTCATTTGCGGATTAAAGACCGCGGGCATATCTCAATAGTGGATGTGGCAGATGTTGATTTCATTGATGCTGCTGGAGATTACATGTGCATCCACGTGGGTGAGAAAACTCATATTTTGCGCGAAACCATGAAAATAATGCAAAAGAGACTGGACCCCAAAGTGTTTCAACGGGTGCACCGCTCAACGATCGTGAATTTGGACAAAGTACAAGAAGTACGTCCGCATTCTAATGGTGAATGTTTCTTGACTTTAACGTGCGGTATGGAGCTAAAAGTCAGTCGATCATACAAGGACGTAGTTGGAAGGTTTTTGTAAAGACCAATTGCTACAAGGGTTTTTGTGCGCGCACCAGATACTGGTAAGTTGACCAATCTTCAATTCTGTTTGCAGAAATCTGATTTAGTGGCTTATCAAAAAGCTTGGCAAGGATATCCAGTCCGTTTTGGGTGTTTTTTGTTTGAAACGACCTGGGTTTAAGAGTGTCTATTTCAAGGTCAGCATTTGTGAACATTTCGTAAGCGCCCGAGGATTACCCTTATGCCGCCGCTTCGAGCCGATTGTCGCTGA
>CAXBKT010000185.1:0-6211 GCA_963976155.1 uncultured Kordiimonadaceae bacterium
CCTTCCATGAGCTTCGAAAGCCGACGTAAATGAGCACGCTGATCAACAGAATCCGTATCATCGCAGCGGTCAAGCCAGTACCCGGGACTAAGCAGCTTTGCATAAGCCTCTATAACACCTACATCTGACCGTGCGAGCGCATTGAGAGCCATACTGGTCACCATCTGCAAACGCGCACTACCTGCATGAATGTTATTAAACTGGTCAGGCGAACGCCCAATGGCCGTTCCTAGCCCTGCACAGCTATTCGCTAAATACCCGAGTTGTTGCAATACCGCGTTATGCGGAATTGCCCGTATCTGAGAGATACGCTCTAGTCGTTGGTGTACAGCACTGCCACCTTGGCGTCTTAGAGAGCGCGACCCGGTGGGATACAATAAACTCCGCCCAATAGAATCGATAAGGCGAATATAACCCTTATGTTCTGTGAGATTATCCTGGTACTCCACAAGTGTCAGGAAGAAATCCAGTGACCAACCTTTTTCGTCATAAAGGCGATCATCAGTCGAAGAATAATCTGCAAAACGCACCTCAAGAAAATCTGTAAGGGTAGCAAGTGCAGTATCTTCCGCGAGGAACCAAAGAAAGCCTTCTCCGCCCTGAAAACTGACTTCATGCTTTTCCGGGCGACCAAGTGTAGCAAGTTGCTCGCGAACCCTAGGTGGCTGCGTATACAGGAAGCGTTTTTTCAAACTCTCTGGGAAAGCACCTCGTCCAACAGATTCACCGTGCGTATCAAAAAATAGCAACTGTACGTCACCCAACCCGCGCTGCTTCCATAAGCGAATGAGACGAAGTTTAAAGCGCTCGATCGCAAGCGTTGCCGCCGGCTGGCCAATATAACGCCCAGAATCCGAGAAACCTAGCTGAAGGCAAAACCGTCCCTGAGCTTTGATATAAGCAAGAAAATGTGGGTTATCGAGCAATTCGGCAATTACTCTGTCTCCGCGCTGCAAGCCAATTGCAGTTTCGAAAAGTGGCGAAATTTCCACATGGTCTTCAACACCAAATAACTTAGCATAATAAAGCGCTGTCAAAAGCGTGAAAGGTGTATCAGATTCGGCAACAAGCATCCGAATACGAGTAGCCGCATCAAAGTGCTTCATAAATTGTGCCGCAAGCATAAATACACGCCGCGCAGTGGTCTGTTCTGCCGCCAGCGTACCGTAGTGGACCGTCTTCGCCTTAACTGTATCAAGCTTTTCTGTAACCGCAGCAAGGAAATGTCGGCGCATCGCACTTTGGTCTGGGGCCTTGGTCAGCTGAATTTCAGGACCGATTGCATTATGAAGCTGGGCAGCATTCAGGCGAAAATGAATATGAGATAAGCCAAGGCCAACTGTACGCCACTCAGTGTAAAGCGTAGCAGCCGCGCGCCAACTATCATGTGGTAAGTCTAGCGCCAGCAAATACTCAAACGCAGCATTAATGCTCGTGACAGCTTTCTCTTTGCGTGCTTGATTCTGTACCGCAAGCTGATTCCACTCACCGAGCCCTCTAGGACTATCCTGATGCTCCTGAAGTTTCTTTTCGCCCAATTCAAAACAAGTTTTAAGCTCGTCAAATCCATCTTTCACGGTCGCAGCATAACTTACCGCTTCCTCATCCTCGAACGAGAGCTCCGCACACTGACTTAGGCATTCCCCAAGTCCCGCAAGCGCAGACCTATACCGGAAAATCAAACCCAGCGACCAATCAATATCTGTTCGCCCATCAAGGTCAAAACCAACCCAACTAGCCACAGTCGCTAGCTTCGGGCGCAGACTTTTGTATTTGCCTGGATAAAGCTCGGCAGCACGGTCAAAAATAACCTCGTAAAAACGGCGCAGTGACCGGCGAATATTGGAAACTGCAACACGTGCATATTCTAATTCTTCGTAAAGTGTCGGGGATTGAACCGGGTGCACAGTCGCAACCTTCACATGCTCTGTTGCTTTCTCTGTATCTTCACCTTTGGCAAGAGCACCCAAATATTTGCCCGCGTAACTCCAAGCATCAGCCGAAAGCGAGAATGTCGGGTGGGCTGTTACGACAAAGCCCGCCACATCATCTTCTACTTTTGCTTTAAACTCAGCATACGGTAATCGAATTCCATTCGCGTCAGTGGCTAAACTATCAACCAATGCCTTCAGCCGCTTGATGTTCTTAGCCGCAGTAAGTTCAGTCCACTGAGCAGCTAGATTTTCCAGTCGCCCATCCAAACAACGCTTACTTCGACTTCCTAAATCAGCAGCCAATGTATCAAGAGTACGGTCCCCCTCCATAAGACCGGCCGCAATCTCATAGGCTGCCGATAAATGCTGGCGTCTGGTTTCACCACTAAGCTGCTTAGATTGTTCGACCATAATAATCCTCAATACTTTGTAAAAATAACAAATGACAACGGTGTCATTTTCCATCTATTACCGAAAATAGACAATAATGTCATCTACGAAAATGCACCAGCTAAAATACTAGTGACATTTCAAATATATAATCAGCTATTAGGTAGAGTTATCATAGCGCCGCAGCTGATAGCAAAACGGCTGCCAATCGGCAGCTCTTTTGCTTATCGTAAAACGTCTTAGACTGACGCCGGGGTGCCAACTTCCATACTTCGTCGAATACGATCATCATGATCTTTCGATATCTGTTCGCCGTATGCAATAGCGCTTCGGAATGGCTCTTCAACTTCAGCAATACGATCAAAGGCCACATTCGTTCTCGTCTTTTTCGAATGAATGCACCAACCAGCCTCTGTCTTAAACAAATAAAGCGGCGTGTTATCAGTAGTGACAACCACATAGGGCATCGGCGACGTGATAGCCATCTTGCGTGAATAGCGAGGGTATACAAAACTGCAGCTTGAAAAGTCTCTAGGGCCATAAAGGCCCCCAATAATACAGTCAGTAAAGCTCGTATCCAGAACTGAGGCATTCTGAAAATTTGTACACGTCAAATTACAAGAAATAAATTCACTAGCATCAATGTCACAGGCACGAAATGTTGCGCCGGAGAAATCGCATTTAAAGAAAATAGCACCAGATATCATAAGCAAGTGAAAGTGCGCTTCGTTGAAATCACAATTCACAAAAATGGTATCTGACCAATTTAAAATACTTTTAATTTTTAAAGCACTAATATTTTCCTGAGCAAATTGCTCACCCATAATTAATTTATGGGAAGGAAACATATTAGTTAATGTCTTAAGATCCATAACACCCGTAACCAAATTGGACTAAAAATAGCAGCACCCCTACCACTGTTATAGATAATGACCTTCCTGCAGCAGGCCGTAAAGATTTGCCTAAAATTTTAGACAAAATAACTACATGACGCCTATAGCGAGTATCTATATTTTTTCGACGAACCTCTCGATCAACAGCCTTGGAATATTAATCCAACAATCCAGCAGGTTACACTGGGATTCAAGCCATTATTGACATATTTCACCTAGACACAAAAAAGCTACTTGAAGCTGAAAAAGCATCTCCCCTTACTCCTTGTTTCTCATTATTTTTTAAAAAATTAACGAAAAAAAACCGATGATCATGCTCGATCATCGGTTTTTAAGAACATATTTTGCTAATGCGGCACTATAAACAACCGAATCGCTACGACTAATTAGTCGTCTAAAGCAGTGACTTGTGCGGGTGTTAAACCAAGTGCAGACACTACGTTGTTGAAAAAGTCCACCTCAAACGGGCTAACTTTATCATCTGCCTTAATCACACGAGCTAGTGATTGAACGATCATCTGACGATCAACCAACTCAATTTTGCCACTAGCATTCGAGAGGTATTTCTCAAGCGTCGCTTCTTTATAAAGGTCAGAGATCGCAGCAACACGAATTTCCTTACAGCTCACTTCAACGCCAGCTACTTCTTGAAAAATCTTTTGTACCGTTTCAACTTCAATAGAACCAATATTTGAATCCGCACAAGTAGCGCGAGACAAAGTCAGCAACAGCACTTCCTCAACAAGACTTTTCTTGTTTGCCGCATTCATTGTTGTGTCGCCGCCACTTAGTAGCTCAATAATATGATCGAAACTCGCGATGCCCATTACATTCCCTCCCAAAACCTAGCACTTTAAGAAGCGCCTAAAAATACAATTACCACTCAAATACAGCCTTGAACTGATGAATCAAAGCTAAACTTTTAATTACAGGCTCAAATTAGCATTTAAAAATGAATATAAACTTAGCATTCACAGCTCTTAAACCTCGCCAAACATGCGTACCGCAGCAACTGCTTTTTGCCACTTTTTCTGTTTTTCAATTAGTACACCTCTATTCTCAACAGGAAGAAAACGTTGCCTCAATTGCCACCGCTTGCGAATATCTTCAAGTGAGCCAAATAAGCCAACATGCAAGCCAGCGAGGTACGCTGCCCCAAGAGCCGTAGTCTCCATCACCTCAGGGCGCTCCACCGGAAACCCAAGCAAATCACTTAAAAACTGTATCAACCAATCATTAGCCACCATACCACCATCAACCTTTAACGCAGATGGCCGCACCCCGTCTTTTGCCATTGCAGCAAACAGATCAGCAGTTTGAAAACAAATAGCTTCAAGTGTCGCTTTCACTAGTTCCGCGCGACCAGTCCCCCGCGTCATGCCCAAAATAGCAGCCCGCGCATTTGCATCCCAATACGGCGCGCCTAACCCCGTGAAAGCCGGAACCATATAAACGCCGCTGTCCGCCTTCGCTGCTTTGGCAAGTTGCTCTGTTTCCCAAGCATGGTCCACAATATTAATACCATCTCTCAGCCATTGCACCGCCGCGCCTGCTATAAAGATAGACCCCTCAAGGGCATATGTTGTCTGGCCGTCCAATCGATAAGCAACGGTGGTTAAGAGGCGATTACCTGAAATTATCATATCAGCGCCAGTGTTAAGTAGTACAAAACAGCCCGTGCCATATGTGCTTTTAATATCCCCCACATCAAAACAACATTGCCCAATAGTTGCTGCCTGCTGGTCCCCCGCCACACCGCATATTGGAATGGCTCGTCCAAAAAGTTCCGGCGACGTTTCACCGTAATCCGCAACGCAATCCAACACACGTGGCAGCACCTGCTCAGGCACTTTAAAAGCCTCCAACAACTCCTCGTCCCATTGCTGTGTTTTAATATTAAACAGGCTGGTGCGGCTGGCATTGGTTGCATCCGTTAGATGCTGTCTACCCTCCGTCAAACGACTAATCAAAAAACTATCAATTGTACCAAAGGCCAATTCACCACGTTCTGCGCGCGCTCGCGCGCCAGCTACATGGTCCAGTATCCAGGAAACCTTGGTCGCAGAAAAATAGGGATCAAGTAACAGACCTGTTTTTTCCTGTACTCGTTTCTCAAAACCACCTTTGGATAATGCGCGACAAACCTTTTCAGTTCTGCGGTCCTGCCAGACAATCGCGTTATAAAGCGCCGCACCCGTTACCCTATCCCAAACTACCGTGGTCTCACGCTGATTAGTGATGCCAATCGCTGTAACATGAAACCCCTTTTCCTCAGCTTCAGCAAATGCTTTCTGTGCCGTTTGCAAGCTTGTCTGCCAAATTGCTTCTGGGTCATGCTCAACCCAGCCATCTTCAGGAAATATTTGCGGAAATTCTTGTTGCGATACCGAAACAATCTCGCCAGTTTCAGCAAAAACGATTGCCCGGCTACTGGTTGTACCCTGATCCATCGCTAATATAGCCGGTTTATCCACCATCATTATCCCCACAAGGTCTCTTGGTTTCGATACATAAACTAATACAAGGCCCGAACTAGACAAGTATCCGCTTTACCAATCGTACGCGCAGGCCAAAAACGGCCAAATTTTATACCGCCAACAAATCCGTAACCGATTTTGCAATATTTTTCACATCAGTTTTTTCATCAAACATTGCTTGCAAGCGACCATCCAAAAGTAACGTAGCGAGCCCATGTACAATAGACCAAGAAGCTGCCGCCTTGACCTTAACCTCATGCTCACTTGCATCTGGATAAGCAGTTGAGATGCTATTCAGCAATACGCCCCTGCTCGCTTCGCCGGCTTCCAAAAGCTCAGATGATGGCTCATCACAAGAAAAATACGGCCCCTGCATCAAACGAAAAAGCGCAGGGTTATCCATTGCAAACATCACATAACCAACACCAACGCCCTGAAATTGATCTGCGCTTTCAGACGCATATTGTTTCATAGAGGCCCGCAGAGCGTAAAACCCTGCCGCAGCAACCGCTGATAA
>CAXBKT010000186.1:0-6104 GCA_963976155.1 uncultured Kordiimonadaceae bacterium
GCGTCCCGTCCAGGTGGCTTCAGTTGACCCCTTGTGGTGGTAGCGTGCAGCGTCCCCAGCTTCTTGTACATTCATACCAAAATCGACGATGTTAACGACCATTTGTGTGTGACCTTGAGGCTGCATAGCGCCGCCCATCAGGCCAAAACTCATGATCGGCGCACCGTCCTTTGTCATAAAGGCTGGAATGATTGTATGAAAAGGCCGTTTAGCGGGTGTGTAGACATTGGGGTGGCCAGGAGTTAGTGAGAATTGAGCGCCACGATCCTGAAAGATAAAACCAAGGTTGTCAGCGACAAGGCCAGAGCCCATACCGCGATAGTTACTTTGGATTAGGCTAACCATCATGCCATTTTTGTCTGCAACTGTTAGGTAAATCGTATCCCCTTCAATCAGTTTGGGGTCCCCGTGATTTGCTTCCTGAAGCACTTTATTCATGCTCAGCAGTTTGCGGCGCTCTGCGGCGTACTCTTTAGAGATTAAATAGTCTACGTTTGTATCTATAAAGTCAGGATCAGCATAGAAACGCGCCCGGTCTTCAAATGCTAGCTTTTTTGCCTCAGTAGAAATGTGCAGATAGTCGGCTGAATTGGAGCCCATTGCTTTGATATCAAACCCTTCGAGAATATTAAGCATTTGAAGCGCAGCGATGCCCTGTCCGTTTGGGGGTAGTTCCCATACATCGTATCCTCGGTAGTTGGTTGAAACAGGTTCGATCCAATTCCCTTTATGTGCGGCAAAATCCCCTTTACGAAGGGCACCGCCAATACGCTGAAAATATGCATCGATTGTGTCTGCTATTTCACCTTTATAAAAGACGTCGCGGCCACCAGTGGCAATTTTACTGAGGGTGTTTGCCAAGTCTGGGTTCTTGAAAAGTTGTCCTTCGACAGGTGCCTTATTGTCAATCAAGTAAGTAGAGCGATAGTTGTCCAGTTCTTCAATTAATCCTGAGGCATGGTGGCGCTCATATCGTTCCCGGTATATTTCCATATAAAGGGCGATCGCTTGGGTTACAGGAAACCCTTTTCTTGCGTAGTTAATCGTAGGGGCTAGGTTGTCCGCCATGGACAGGGCACCAAACCGCTCGTGTAGCATGTGCCACCCGTCAACGGTGCCAGGTACGGAAATAGGTAAACTGCCCCATGATGGAATAGCGTCGTCTGCTGTTACCATGCCTGCAGAAGCTTTTGCGGTTATCTTGGTTTTTAGCTGATCAAGCGTTTGCCCTGCTGGCGACCGACCAGAGGCATTCAGGCCGTATAGCTTTTTGCTTTTTGGGTCCCAAACAATGGCAAATAAATCACCGCCAATACCGTTACCTGTTGGTTCCATTAAACCGAGTGCTGCGTTTGCCGCGATAGCAGCATCAACAGCGGAACCACCTTTTTTAAGGATATCTATCGCAATTTGGGACGCGAGAGGGTGTGAGGTGGCGGCCATGCCTTCCGTGCCTAAAACAGCACTTCGTGTTGCCCAGTCTGCACCGTTTACGCGAGTGCCACGGTTGTCACCTCGAACGTCGGTGTCTTTGATTTCTGCCGCGGTGGCATTGCCAAGTGGCATCAGGGAAGTGAGAGTAAGTAGACTACCTAGAATGAGGGGTAGGAGTTTTGAGTGTAGCAAGAATTTATTCGATGGTTGTTTGTCTATCCCTGATTTCATTATTCTCTCCCCGAGGTAATATTGATTTAGCCCATAGCGTAAATGGACTGCACCTTATCAAGAAGGAGTCTATTTTTGCAAACAACGATACGCATGGAGCTTGGCGCATGGACATTTTATCCAGGGATATTGATAAGATCTCTGCGATAGGCAGCGGGTGTGAAGCCTGTGGCCTTTTTAAATTGGCCGGACATATGACTTTGCTGGGTAAATCCGACAAGGGTACTTATCTCGGCTAGGCTATATTGTCCTTGGAGTAAGGCCCGCGTTTTTTCTATTCGCGCACGGGTGATATAATGGGCAGGTGAAGTGCCAAAACTAAGTTTGAACATACGCGCGAAGTGAAAAGGGCTGAGGTTAACGAGTTCCGCAAGCTGCGCGATGGTTAGCTTAGTATGCAACTGGTCCCAAATAGCTGCCCGAAGTACTCGTATGTGGGTAGGAGACAAGCCGCCTTGAATACTTGTTTGCTTTAGATAGCTGCCATTATGGGCGGTGATCAGCCGATTGAATATCTCATGTAATGTTTGTTCGGCATGTAAGGGGGATATGTGTCTATTGGCCTCGCAAGCTGAGACATAATCGATCAAATGCTTTTGAAGTATAGGGTCATCGGCATAGGTTAGATCCTGCAAGTCAATATGCCGGACATCGCAGTCTAGGTGACTAGCTGCATATTGTGTCAGTGTAGAGTTAGCAAAATATAAATGAAGAAATTCAATCTTGCCGTTGATGTGCCAATCCGACTGGTGACCTTGTGGCATAAGGCATAGCTTACCTGGCGCCCCTTTGTTGGCAGCTTGGTCTGCGCGGTGGCTGGTTTCTCCGCCGCGTACATAAATGCTCAGTGTATGGCTATCCTCTTTTTGATAGCGGACAAGGTTACGGTCAATTGCCCAACGCGAAATAGCTACGCTATCGACTAGGTCAATCTGATCAATAGCTTCTGCGTTTGCCTTTAGAAGAATGGTTGTATCAATTTTAGCGTGTTTATTGGCCATATGATCATCATGCCTCGTCAGGCTTTGGTACACAATAATAGATGGTGCCAATAAACCGCAAGATTTTGATATAATTGTAGCTTCAGTTTAGCACACTAAACCTTCCGATAAAAACAAGAAGCCTACTTGCGGCATAAGCAGGGGGTATATGAAGGAATTGACAGTGAGAAACTTACTATTTTTAGAAGACGCGGGTAATCACCGGCGGACATGGGTTTGGGCTGTACCATTTTTGGTGTTTGCCTTTTTCATCGTTGGGCAAATATCGGCTCTTTTGCTTTTTAAACCATTCGATATTTTTACTAAAGATAACATCGAAACCTACCCCTATATTATATACATGCTTATTGGCACTTTTGGGGTGGTGGCTCTTATTGCTTTTGCATGGGTTAAATATTTTGAGCGTCGAAGTCTGAAAAGTATCGGACTTGGTGTTGACGAGCAAACCAAGCCTGTTTTTGGCCGCGGGTTTCTTCAAGGTATTGTGATGGGCTGCCTAGTAGTGGCTGGGGTCTTTACTTTTGGTGGCTACAGCGTGGAAGCTGGTGCGCCGCTTAGCTTGAATGACCTAATACCGATTTTCATTCTGATGCTGTGTTTCATTATACAGTCCAGCACTGAGGAAATTCTTTTCCGGGGCTGGATGCTAAACCGGGTTGCTGCAAGATATGGGTTTTGGGTGGGGGCAATGGCAAACTCGCTCGTTTTTACCCTGATGCATATTGATGACAGTGTAACAAGTATGACACTCGTTGACGCTTCTATTTTTGTTTCAATGACGATGCTTTTCTCAATTTTTCTTAGTCTGATGGTACGCCGAGACGGGTCTGTATGGGGGGCGTGTGGTTGGCATGCTAGCTGGAATTGGCTGTTCATTACTTGGTGGGGCTTGCCAACCACAGGTATCGAACTTGGATTGCAGCCCTTAGTGATGGACTTAATGCCAACGGAAGGTGCACCAAAGTGGCTATCAGGTGGTGCTATGGGGCCCGAAGATAGTGTGTTCGCTGTGATGATCTTGGCGCTGGGAACACTATATTACCTTGTGGAGAGAAAGCGGGCTGCTAGCGCTTAGGGGGTGTATGGGCTCTTTAGGTTGAAAGGCAGGCTGTTTAGCCTGCCTTTTTCATAGATTTTATTTGCTGCTAACTAAGTGGAAATTTGTTTGCCTGCCATCAATATAGGTAACTGATTTTCCGTCGAAATAGGCGTCTTCCTCAAGCATAATGCGTACTTTTTGTCCGCCCCATTCGGGAATGGGGGTAATAGCAGAGAGTTCAATCGACCATGCAGTGTTTGCGACCATCGGATAATAGCCGCGGCCCTTTACTCCACCTTGTTGGTCCCACATGCCGATTGTCGCGCCTGCACCATGGCCGTGATAGCCAATGGGGTGTGTGTAAATACTTGGTTCGATGCCCTCGGCAATCGCTTGAGCACGACTAGCCGCTAGAATATTATCGCCGCTTATGCCTGATTTGAAGTTGCCCGTTAGGATGTCTTGCAGCTGGTTGCCATTTCTAAGCGCATTCTTTAGGCCTGCTGGTGCGTCAGTTTCATCATCGTTCAAGATGTAGGCGTGGTGCTGGGTATCAGTATTCAAGCCTATGTAGGTGATGCCGAAATCAAGATGGATCAAATCACCTTTTCGGATGACACTATCTTTTTCAGGGTCGAAAAGCTCAGTCATTTTCTGCCCAGCCACCTGATGTTTTGGTCGCTGAATAGAGACTGTAGGGTGGAACCAGGCAGTTACTCCTTGTTCCCTGATTTTGTCGCGAAACCACCACATTAAGTCAGCCGTTGAAGTCGTGCCGGGTTTAATGACCTTTGAGGACATGCCTTCGTGGATAATTGCATGCGCAAGCCCAACGATTTTTGGGTATTGTGCCATTTCTTCTGGAATGCGGCGTTCTAGCCAGCCAATTGCAAGTGCGGGTTCTTCAACTATACGCCCACGAAGGTCGTCATTTAGTGCAGTCATCAAGTCACGATGCTGGCTGTGGGTTATACCGTCGGCTAGAGCAAAGGTACCAGAAGCATTCAGTGCGATTTTCTTTGGGTTACGCTCTTTGATAAGGTCTGCAAGACGTTTCCACTGGTCAGGTTCTTCTTCCGGGTTCCATGCTGCTTTGAAAAATTGGCCGACAGCATAACGACTGACAGCGAAGCGTTCCACCGTGTCGCCGTTATCAAAAAATACAAGGATGGTACGTCTGCGTGCAGAGAGCCACGTAGCTGGTAGCATAGTTTTAACAACAGGGTCTTCATTATATTCGCGGGCAATAAGGACCCACATGTCGACGCCTCGGTCTCGCATTAGGTTAGGGATGATTGTGTCAAGACGCTTTGCTAGCCAAGCATCTTGCAAAGCTGCGCGGGCCTGCATTGATAGTACTGTGGGGTAGCTTGATGTTTCTTGCGCTGATATTTTGAATGCGCCCATTAAACATATGAACATTAATAGTATTTTTGCTTTCATTGTCTGATCTCCCCGCAGTTACAGTTCCCTAAATATACGCCCTTACTATAGAGCGTATATTTAGGATTGTTAGAGCTTTGATGATTGTTTTAACGGTGCTTTTCAAGCAACAGCACAATTACTGCCTAGGGGGATAGAGTTAAGGGTGCCAAGTAGAATGGTATTAAGTGTATTTGGGGCAGGGTTCATTGTCTGTTCATGTCAAAGTTGGAAACTTAATACTGAGTGTTGCAAATGGTTAAGACTTCTAGGATGGTTATGACCAAGGGGACAGATGGGCATGTAGTGCCGATAAAGGGGAGTGTTTGCTTGGAAAAGCGGACAAAATCGGTGCTTCTAGAAGTGTATATGGAAAAACGGCCTGAGCTTCGCCGTTTTCTTGTTGCGCGTTTCCGTGATGAAACCATTGCCGATGATATTCTTCAGGAAATGTTTCTAAAGCTTGAACGGTCTAGTTTCGATAAGCCTATTGAGAATATGGGAGCCTTCCTTTACCGAGTTGCCAATAATCTGGCGCTTGATTTCAGAAAAATGAATATTCGACAACAGGCGCGGGATAAACATTGGGGAGAAGCTACCATCCATAAAGTTGGCGGCGAACCTGTTGATGACAGGTCGTCTGTTACTGCTTCTATAGATGCACAGAACAAAGTGCGGCGTGTTGTGATGCTTTTGGATGAGCTTCCTCCGCAGTGTAGAAAAGTTTTTGTGGCTCATAAGTTTGAAGGGTTAAGCCACAGTGAGGTGGCTGAGCGGCTTAAAATTTCGCGCAGTACGGTAGAAAAACATATGAGTAAGGCTTTGAAGTATATAATGCTCCATTTTATCGTGAGAGAAGGGTAAATCAGATAAGTCGCTTGAAGGTTGATGTGTGTAAGACCTGTACATATGGGTCTGCCCTTTCAAGCATGCCAGATGAGACAGCGAGCAACTATGAGAAAATATGTTGCAATACA
>CAXBKT010000187.1:0-6066 GCA_963976155.1 uncultured Kordiimonadaceae bacterium
TAGCGTTGCCACCACCGGCCAAGGCGTACTTCTTGATTACGCCGAAAGCGTCGAACGAAAGGAAAATCAACAGAAAGAATTAACAAACCCAGAGGTACCATCCAGAACCCAAGGACAGGAAGAAAACCCAAAACCCCTCCAATTATACAGAGAACACCTAATATTAGTCGACCAATACGCGTTGCAGGCATAACCTTGTTAACTGTTTTCCTGACCATATCGTTTCAACTCTTAAACTACGCTCTTTTGGATGTGGGGAGTTTTAAATATTATGCAATATCTCTAACTAACTATTCAGCCTCTATGCCTCAATGCTCCTGTATTAAACACTGAAGCAGCTCTCCCTATAGCCTGCATAGAGCGGCGAAGAAAGCCTTCACGCTCATAGTTAGAATGTTCTAACCCACCCAAAATGTTAAAACGATTATAGTCTCCGTCAATTGCCTCAGCAATTAGGCGTCCCGCTAAATGAGTATCAGAAACACCGCATCCTCCATAAGCCTGTGCAAAAAACACATTATCGGCTAGCTGGCCGATCTGCGGAATACTTTTTTCGCCAACACCAATAAAACCGCCCCATGCTTTTTCGCATTTAACACCTGTTAAAGTGGGGAACAAAGAATGCAGCTTATGCGTCAAAACCTTCACCAAATTTTTAGGGTGTTTTCCGGAATGGGAATTGAGTGCGCCAAAAAGCAGCCTGTTGTCAGGTGTTAAATGGAAATATAAGGGGGCATCCCCAAGTCCACGTATAGCAAGGTCTCGAGGGAACAAAGCCTTCGCCTCATTTACTTCCAGAGGTTCTGTTGCCATCAGATATGTACCTACCGCAATAAAGCGCCTTGTAATATTCGGCACTAATTTACCAAGATAAGCGTTGCCAGCTAAAACCACATTGTCCGCAATTATTTTCCCGTGGCCGGTATCAACAACAACTGTTTCACCAAAACTAATTTTGTTTACGCGGGCATCTTCATAGACTTTTACACCGAGAGACTCTGCCGTTCGTGCCTCACCACGCACCAAATTCAAGGGGTGACACCGCCCCCAATCCTTTCTGAATAAACCACTTACAATACGATCTGACACCACATATTTACCGATTTCAGATCTATCAATATATTCCAGACCGTCAATTTCATCGTGTAGCTTTAAGGAAGCTACTTTGGCTTGTAATCTCGCGTCCTCAGAGGCTGTGCGGGCAAATTCAATCCCACCCCAACGCAAATCACAGTCTAATGAATATTTGGCAACCCGCTCTTTAATGATTTGTGCGCCTTCTGTATTCATTCGCCAAGCTGAAGTCGCATTTTCCAAGCCAAATATCGTCTCATAATTGGAAAAATTAGTTGAACCGGATAAAATTTGCCCGCCACTACGTCCACTAGCCCCCCAGCCAATATTATTCTGTTCAACAAGGGCAACGGAAAAACCGCGTTCAGCTAACTCCACAGCAGTTGCAACCCCAGAAAACCCTCCACCCACAATACAGACTTGTGTGCGCGTACTACCTTCCAGCCTAGAAAAAGGATCTAAGTCATTGCAACTAAACCTGTAATATGTATCAGGTAAATGGTCATTGTGCAGACTGTCTCTAATACGCATAAACGAAATACAATCCCAAAGCTGGTAAAAATCTCAACTCACGGTTTAGGTAACCGTATCGAAACATTAAGCTGTTTACCATAGCAATGAGAAATAAATCGTAAACTTGAGATCAGTTTTAGATACCTCCCATACAGAGGTACTTAATTTCTAAATAGTCTTCGATTCCATATTTCGAACCCTCACGCCCAAGGCCTGACTGCTTGACACCACCAAAGGGCGCAACTTCCGTCGATAAAATTCCAGTGTTGATTCCAACCATGCCATACTCAAGCGCCTCTGCCACTCGCCAAACCCGCGACAAGTCCCTCGCATAAAAGTAAGAAGCCAGGCCAAACTCCGTGTCATTTGCTTGTTCAATCACGTCTGCTTCATCAGTAAACTTAAAAACAGGGGCAACTGGGCCAAAGGTTTCTTCTTTGGCGACTTTCATCACACGCGTGGCATCTCGAACAATTGTTGGCTCAAAGAAGCTTCCGCCGAGGGCATGGCGTTTTCCTCCTTCAATGATGGTGGCACCCTTTTCAACGGCGTCAAAGATATGCTCTTCCGCTTTTTTTAGGGCCGCTTCGTTGATCAATGGCCCTTGTAAGACCCCCTCCTCCATACCATCTCCAACCTTCATCTTTTTGACAGCGTTGGTAAACCTCTCAAGGAACTCTTCGTAGATGCTCGCTTGAACATAAAGCCTGTTGGTACAAACACAGGTTTGCCCAGAGTTACGGTATTTCGAGGCGACAGCGCCTTCAACGGCAGCGTCAAGGTCAGCATCGTCAAAAACAATGAAGGGGGCGTTCCCTCCGAGTTCTAAGGATATTTTCTTAATATCATCAGCACATTGTCGCATTAAAATACGGCCCACACCCGTGGACCCTGTAAAGGTCAACTTTCGAACTTTCGGGTTCTTACAGAGTTCTGCACCAATTGACCGGGCGTTAGTACCAGTAACAACATTCAAAACACCTTTTGGGACCCCAGCTTTTTCTGCAAGAACGGCAAGAGCCAATGCCGAAAGGGGCGTCTCAGACGCAGGCTTCACAACGACAGAGCACCCCGCGGCCAAGGCGGGGGCGACTTTTCTTGTGATCATTGCATTTGGGAAATTCCAAGGCGTAATTGCAGCAACAACCCCAATAGGCTGCTTTAAAACCAAAATACGTTTATCACCTTGATGCTCGGGTATTATATCACCGTATACACGCTTTGCTTCTTCAGCAAACCATTCGATGAAGCTAGCGCCATAAGCAATTTCGCCCATCGCCTCCGCATACGGCTTGCCCATTTCTAGTGTAAGTATCTTTGCCAAGTCCTCCTGAGCTGCCATAATCAACTCGTACCAACGCCGCAGGATACCCGCACGTTCTTTTGCAACCATACCCCGCCATGCCACCTGTGCGGTCTCAGCCGCATTGATCGCGCGCTTAACGTCTACCACACCTAAATCAGGCACATCCGTCAAGTGGGCCCCTGTAGCGGGATTGGTGACTGCAAAGGTTTGTTCAGAGGAAACCCATTCACCGTCAATGTAAGCTTTATCTGTAAAAAGAGACTGGTTTTTCAATTGCATGAGTGTTCCCTTCGGCTTGCTATAGCTATCTTCCCTAGCGAGAATACATACACCGTAAAAGAAAATAGTAGGTTTGACCGTAAGCACGATATTAGTTTGGCCATTAATGCAAATGAGCATTTATTTTGAATACCATATGCGGCACTCTACCATGAAATGAGTGCATGAGCAGACATTCAATCAACGTAGCCATGAGCAAAGCCAAGCTAGGATCGCGTTACATGATAAAAAAAACACAAATTGGAGGAATAAACCTCGAAAAACTATATTTGTTTTTTAAATACACTGTGTACCTGCTGCTGTTTCTAAACATCTTCTATTGGCTGCAAGAGGATTACGTAGCTTCTTCTCATACATACCGGGATGGTATTTCATGGCAGCAAGTTGGGAATGCCTTTGCCCAAGCAATGGATTCTTTCGCCTGGTTTATCTTGCTGATGATATTTGAACTTGAAACAGCCGTTATCAGCGACAAAAAACTTACCGGAAAATTGAAATGTTTTCTGAATACCCTCGCCGGTATTTGTTATATTTTCATACTCTTTGCATTTGTCGGGTATGCTACCAAATTCCTAATGGCTTTCGCCTTCCAAGCTCTACCATACAGTGATAGCTGCGCCGCCCTTAGTAACTACCACTCGTACGTCATTGAGCTTGATGATTATGCTGAACTCACCACATTAAATTGTACAGAACTTATAGCCCCTCTTTTTGGCAATATCGAAGCGAGCCTCATTGCGACAGCTAATAGCCTATATGAATTGAAATGGCTTGCATCTGCCGAAGCCTTAAACGCAGGTGCATGGGTCCTTGTTGTTCTGCTCTTATGGATTGACGTTTTTATCCAACTCAAAGGTATAATCCACGGCCCCCTATATAGAATCAACATGGCCTGCAAAGCAGTCCTCTATGTTTCTTTGGTTGTGATTTGTATTTATTTGGCATTTGAGGCCCCTTTCATGGAATTTTGGGATGCATTCCTGTGGGTGGTTGCTTTCTTCTTCATTGAATTGAATATTTTCAAATGGGCAGAAGAAATCCAAGACAATAAACTGCATCTAGGTTCAAAAGGATAAGATAGTGAAAGCAATTGTAGCCGTGGTGTGTGATGTCAAACAGCAAGGTCACCACCTTTATCACCAAGTTGGCGATAAATACTTAGCCGCATTACGGCGCTGTTCAGACGTCACTCCTATCCTTATCCCTTCACTTGATACCCCTTTAGCTACGGAAGAAATATTAGCCGTAGCGGACGCTATTCTCTTCACCGGTGGGTATAGTAATATTGAAAGGCATCAATACGGTGAACCTCCCGCACCTGAAAGTGAACTGCAGGACCCTATCCGTGACAAAAATACATTACATTTCTTGCCTGAAGTTATTGAAGCTGGCCTTCCGATGCTTGGCATATGTAGAGGGCTACAAGAACTGAACGTCGCTTTTGGTGGCAGTTTACACCCCCGGCTTCATGAAGTAGCTGGGCGCCTTGACCACAGAGAAAATGAAGCAGACCCAATCGATGTACAATATGGCCCTGCCCATAGTGTCTCTGTTCATGAAGACGGCGTATTGGCCCAGATAGTTGGCGAAGCAGATTTCACTGTAAATTCTGTTCACGGACAAGGTATCAACCAATTAGCTTCAAATCTCATTATTGAAGCTGTTGCAGAAGATGCCACCGTGGAGGCCGTCTCTGTAAAAAACGCCAAAAACTTTGCACTGGCAGTTCAGTGGCACCCAGAATGGCTTGCTTGGGAAAACCCCCAATCGGATGCTATATTCAAAGCCTTTGGAGCTGCTGCCCGCAACTACCGTGCACAAAAAAGATAGTTAGGCTGTTAAAACAACCAAACAGCGGCAACAAAGGTAGATAGCTGACTATTGGAACCATCACTACCCCGAACGATAGGGCTGCGCGCCGCATTGCCGCGTAAATCGGAGAGGCGTGCACTAGCTTTCAAAATCCACCGTTTGCTTAGCCGCTGCTCAAGAGCCGCCTCTAGATAAAGTTCATAAAGTCCACCATCAGGTTTATAAGCTTCAAAAACTACACTCTCACCCTGCTCCACGCCAAAATAAGTCTGCATGTACTTACTCGAACCCCATACAGCACCAATAATTGGGGTTAATGTCAGTTCTGAGTTAAGCTCATACGTATAGCCTCCTTCAAGTTCAGCAGAGAAACCATTGTGAACACCACTCACATCAAAATAGAGCTCGCCTGTCAGGAATAATTTATAAAGCGATGTCCCTGCAAATATACCAATCTCAAATGCTTCGTCCACATCATCCAATCCAGCAAGGTCGGCTGCTACATAGTCATTTCGCCGACCAAGCACCGCACGCGCTAAAACACCAGCTCTAAGTAGTTTTCCTTTGTGAAGAAGTGCGCCTACTTTATTGTTTTCAATAAATATTCTTTCTTTATAACTCGCTTTAAAGTCCAAAGATAAATCAAGCTGATGCTCATCGGAGCCAAGAAATTGGGGACGAATTTCCAGCCCAACACCAAGCCGTCCACTCCAATTATCTTTTTTCCGGTCCTCTTCTATGTCTTCGGACTGAATATAAATTGGTTTACCAGAAAACCTAAAATCCACATCGTCTGCAAAAACCGATAAAGGTGCAAAAAGGATCAAGCTACTGATGAGCTTCAAAGCAAAATTGATATCCACTGAATATATACTCTACATTAACCAGAAGTAGTCGTACCACTCGACAACATATAATGAACTTCATAGCCTAAATGATCAGACAATTCGCGCCCATGTAGCTTTTCGTCAAAGTTACGTTCAATAAAACTAGGTTGAACCGATACTTGGCTAGTCCCAACATAAAAATGTTTATCATTGGTATTATATAGAATGGCATCTGTCTCAGTTGTGGGGGGAATG
>CAXBKT010000188.1:0-6000 GCA_963976155.1 uncultured Kordiimonadaceae bacterium
AAACGGCCTCTATAACGTAAATTTTTAGGAAATTCATTATGACATATACGGTAACAGTGGAACCTACAGGCGAGCAAATCGAGGTAGAAGAAGGTCAAACGATCTTGCAAGCAGCCCTGCGCCAAGGGGTGTGGATCCCATTTGCATGTGGTCATGGCTTATGTGCTACATGCAAAGTTACGGTAATTGACGGTGACGTGGATGTTGGTAATGCATCGCCTTTCGCATTAATGGATTCAGAGCGTGATGACGGCATGGTACTAGCGTGCTGCGCAACAGTAGAAAGCGATGTCACCATTGAGGCCGATATCGACGTTGATGATGATTTTGAAGGTTATGCAGTGGAAGATTTTACCGCAACCGTGACCAAAATTGTCGACCTTTCACCCACTATTAAAGGTGTTCATCTTTCGTTAGACGGTGCTATGACCTTTCAAGCGGGCCAATATATTAACTTGCTTATTCCTGGCTGCGATGGTGTGAGAGCATTTTCTATTGCTAACCCACCATCGAACAACCAAGAAATTGAACTACATATTCGCCATGTACAAGGCGGGGTGGGCACCAGCTATATTCATGAACAACTAAAGGTAGGTGAAACCCTGCCTTTGTCAGGGCCATACGGACAGTTTTTTGTCAGAAGCTCTCTACCTGGTGATTTAATTTTTATTGCGGGAGGCTCAGGTTTATCGAGTCCTCAATCCATGATTTTAGATCTTTTGGAAAACGGAGACCAACGTCAAATCACTTTGTTACAAGGGGCACGGAATCAGGCTGAGCTTTATAACGCAGACTTATTTACTGCGCTTGCCGAAAAACACGCCAACCTTACTTATATTCCAGCGCTTAACGATGCCAATGAAGATGAATCTTGGAAAGGTTTTAAAGGCTTCGTACACGAGGCGGCTAAAGAACATTTTGATGGTCGTTTTGCAGATCATAAGGCTTATTTATGTGGACCACCACCAATGATAGATGCCGCCATTAGTGCCTTAATGCAGGGCCGCCTGTTTGAAAAAGACATATTTATGGAGAAATTCATAACCGCAGCCGACGGCGCTGAAGACAATCGCTCAGCACTATTTAAAAAGATTTAATCCGAGATAAATAATGCGTGAATTCACTATAACCGACAACACCAGCAAACAGGAATTTGTTTGTCGTGAAGACGAATATGTACTTCATGCCATGCAGCGTATTGGCAAAACATGCGTTCCAGTAGGTTGTAAAGGCGGCGGTTGTGGGGTGTGTAGAGTCAGTATTATTTCGGGAAAAGCAGATTATGGTCGCATGAGCAAAGCACATGTGACTGTTGAACAAAAAGATAATGGGTATGCATTGGCTTGTCGTATAAAGCCAGAAAGTGACTTAATCATTGAATGCGCACCCAAACCAAATGCTTCTATTGGAATAGTAGCTTACCAAAATACGCAACTGAATGAGGTTTCAAAATGAAAAAAGGTGTAATGAGACCAGGGCATGTACAAATACGTGTACTGGATATGAAAGAAGCATTAAAACACTATGTTGATTTGCTAGGTCTTATTGAAACAGATAGAGATGAATCAGGCCGAGTGTATTTAAAAGCTTGGAGTGAAGTAGATAAGTTTTCTGTGGTTTTGCGCGAAGCGGATGAACCAGGATGCGACTTTATGGCTTTCAAGGTCGTTGACGAAGATGCTTTAAATCAACTTGAAAAAGACTTAATTGCATTTGGTTTAACGGTTACGCATCTTGAAGCGGGCGACTTAAAAGATTGCGGTAGACGAATTCAATTTACCTCAGCGTCGGGACATTGCTTTGAGTTATACACCGATAAAAAATATACCGGCAAATGGGGCTTAAATGAAGTCAATCCTGAAGCTTGGCCCCGCGGCCTGAAAGGCATGAAAGCGGTCAGATTCGACCACTGTTTGTTTTATGGCGATGCACTTGATGAAACCTATGATTTATTTGTGAACGTACTAGGATTCTATTTGGCGGAACAAGTCATTGAACCTGACGGTAATCGGATAGCACAATTTTTATCGCTCTCTACTAAAGCTCACGACGTCGCATTTATCATGCATGAAGAAAAAGGCAAGTTCCATCACGCGTCGTTTTATTTAGAAACATGGGAAGATGTTTTGAGAGCAGCTGACCTGATATCTATGGAGGATGTACCAATAGATATAGGCCCAACGCGCCATGGTTTAACGCACGGTAAAACAATTTATTTCTTTGACCCATCAGGTAATCGCACTGAAGTATTTGCAGGGGGTGATTACAACTACCCTGACCACAACCCCGTCACATGGAAGGCAGAAGATTTAGGCAAAGCCATCTTCTATCACGACCGCGTATTGAACGAAAGATTTTTATCAGTTTTAACTTAAACAGAATCTTAGCGAGTAGCGCTCTTCTGAATCTAATTAAGTCAAAAATGTAGAAGGTTGAAAGAGATAACAATGAAAGAATATAAGCATTTTATTAATGGCAAATATGTTGCGTCTGAAAGTGGAAAAACGTTTGAGAATCGCTGTCCAGTAGATAACAGTTTGTTAGGTAATATTCATGAAGCGGGCGAAGCGGAAGTTGATGCAGCGGTACAAGCTGCCAAAGCGGCACTGAAAGGTCCGTGGGGAAAATTTACTCAAGCAGAACGTACTGTGTTACTGAATAAAGTCGCCGACCGAATCAACGAGCGTTTTGACGAATTTTTACATGCTGAATGTTTGGATACCGGCAAGCCTCATAGTATGGCAAGTCATATTGATATTCCGAGAGGGGCGGCTAACTTTAAAGCCTTTGCTGAAACGTTGGCGAATCATCCGACCGAAAGCTTCCGTCTAGATACACCCGATGGTAAAGGGGCTGTTAATGTTGGTCAACGCACCCCTAAAGGAGTGATTGCGGTTATTTCTCCGTGGAATCTACCTTTATTGTTAATGACATGGAAAGTTGGGCCGGCCATGGCTTGCGGCAATACCGTTGTTGTAAAACCTTCAGAGGAAACACCTGCCACTACCACATTACTTGGTGACGTTATGAACGAATGTGGTGTGCCACCTGGTGTATTTAACGTGGTACATGGCTTTGGTGGAAATTCTGCAGGTCAATTTTTAAGCAGTCATCCTTTGGTTGATGCAATAACATTTACCGGTGAAACCTCTACTGGCGAAACTATTATGAAAGCAGCTTCTTTTGGCTTGCGTAATATTTCTATGGAGTGCGGCGGTAAAAATCCAGGTATTGTTTTCGCTGACTGTGATTTAGAAAAAGCTATTGAGGGCACAATGCGCTCGGCGTTTGTTAACTGTGGTCAAGTGTGTCTTGGTACTGAACGAGTTTACGTTGAGCGGTCCATTTTTGACATCTTCGTAAAACGAATGAAGGAAGGTGTAGCGCAATTAAAATTAGGTCGTCCTGAAGATATAGAAGCCAATTTCGGTCCGCTAGTGAGTCTTAAACATAGAGAGAAAGTTCACTCTTATTATCAATTAGCGGTTAAAGAAGGCGCCACTGTTGAAATCGGCGGTGGAATACCTGATATGGGTGAGGACCTTAATGATGGTGCTTGGATAGAGCCGACAATTTGGACCGGACTTGCCGACGATGCACGTGTAATACGAGAAGAGATTTTTGGTCCTTGTTGCCATATTCGCCCCTTTGATACTGAAGAAGAGGTTATAGCACTGGCAAATGACACCAACTATGGCTTAGCCGCGGCAGTTTGGACAGAAAATAGTGCACGGGGAATCCGAGTTGCCGAACAAATAGAGTCAGGTTTGGTATGGATAAATAGTTGGTTTTTACGTGATCTAAGAACCGCGTTTGGTGGTGCAAAACAATCAGGTATTGGTCGCGAAGGCGGTGTTCATGGCCTCGAGTTTTATACTGAATTGAAGAATATCTGTATCAAGCTATAAACCGCGGCACAGGTTAACCGAAAATGACAAATACACCGACATTAAAGGACAATTTTATGACAAATATTAACAATCCAGAAATCGGACAGATGATCGATGTAAAAGGTGTAAAAACTAATGTTCACGATATCGGGTCCGGCGCGCCAGTCATGCTGATCCACGGCTCCGGCCCTGGAGTAACAGCCTGGGCAAATTGGCGTCTGGCTATGCCGGAACTGGCCAAAAACCACCGGGTAATAGCTCCAGACATGCTCGGTTTTGGCTATACCGAAAGGCCAGCGAGTAGCTTGTGTAACGTCGACCGTTGGATAAACCACACTATAGACTTACTAGATGTACTAGGTATAGAACGCACAGATCTTATTGGTAATTCTTTTGGTGGAGGGCTCGCGCTAGCGCTGGCTATCCGCTTTCCACAGCGAGTGCGTCGTTTGGCGTTAATGGGGAGTGTAGGTGTGCCATTTAAACTCACCCCTGGGCTCAATGCCGTTTGGGGCTATGAACCGTCGTTGCAAACAATGAAAGGCTTACTTGATGTTTTTGCCTATGACCGAAACTTAGTAACAGATGAACTGGCTGTACTGCGCTATGAAGCTAGTATACGGCCGGGCTTTCAAGAATCGTTTTCTTCTATGTTTCCAGCGCCTAGACAGCGATGGGTAGATGCCTTAGAAAGTAAAGAAAGTGACATACGGGCTCTCACGCACGAAACGCTGATTTTGCATGGACGAGAAGATCAAGTCATTCCATTGCAAACCAGCCAGACTCTTTTCGAGTGGCTACCCAATGCCCAACTACACATGTTTGGTCATTGTGGACATTGGACGCAAATAGAACATGCCGCACGTTTTTCTAAACTGGTGGTAGATTTTCTGGCAGAAGCCGAAACAAATTAGCAAGAGACTGAGAACATTATGAATAAACAACAAATTCTGGCTTGTGGGGACGAACTCTACAACGCGATTTTACAAAGGAAAACAGTCAAGCCTTTAACTCAGCGTTTCAATGACATTAGTATTGAAGATGCTTACCACATCTCGCTACGAATGGTCGAACGCAGGGTGCAAGCGGGTGCAAAAATTATTGGCAAAAAAATAGGGGTTACCTCTAAAACTGTTCAGGACATGCTTAATGTTCATCAGCCTGATTTTGGATATCTCACCGATGATATGGCTTATAGCCAAGGTGAAGAAATGCCGATCTCCGAAAAGCTGATCCAGCCAAAGGCTGAGGGAGAAATTGCATTTATCCTTAAAAAAGATTTGATTGGCCCAGGCATTACCAATGCTGATGTATTGGCCGCAACCGAATGTGTCATACCGTGCTTCGAAATTGTCGACTCCCGTATTGAAGACTGGAATATCAAAATTCAAGACACCGTTGCCGACAACGCTTCATGCGGCCTTTTTGTTTTAGGTGACAAAGCGGTTAGCCCAAGCAAGGTCGATCTTTCGACTTGCGGAATGGTGGTTGAAAAAAATGGCCAAATTATATCTACCGGAGCCGGCGCTGCGGCGCTCGGCAGTCCGGTTAATTGTGTGACCTGGTTAGCCAACACACTGGGGCAGTTCGGTATTCCGCTTAAAGCAGGGGAAGTGATCCTGTCAGGTTCTTTAGTCCCGCTAGAACCGGTTAAAGCAGGTGATTTCATGAGTGTCAGCATTGGTGGAATTGGCAACGCTTCCGTCCGTTTTGTCTAACTATAGGAATGTTAACGATGTCTAAAAAATTAAAAGCGGTAATTATCGGTCCGGGTAATATCGGCACTGATTTACTGATGAAAATAATGCGTTCAGACTGGATAGAGCCGGTTTGGATGGTAGGAATTGATCCTGAATCTGCAGGCTTAAAACGAGCTGCAGAAATGGGTATTAAAATTTCGACCACGGGTGTTGATGGCATGCTGGAAAAAGTCATTGAGGATGATATTAGAATTGCGTTTGATGCCACATCAGCCTATGTGCATGCTGAAAACAGCCGCAAGCTTAATGAGCTTGGAGTCATCATGATTGATTTAACGCCAGCAGCTATTGGCCCATTTTGTGTCCCTCCAGTTAATCTGAAACAGCATGCCGAAAAACTGGAAATGAAT
>CAXBKT010000189.1:0-5951 GCA_963976155.1 uncultured Kordiimonadaceae bacterium
ATTGGCGAGAAAAACAAGGTAGCTGCAACCAAAGCCCCAACCCCGATTGGTTTCATCCAAGTTTGCCACCCCCAGGATATATTCCACAACCTTCTAGGCTTGGCCTTTTGTATATCAAGCTGATACTCTTCAATAAGGCCCTGAATATCCTCGTCTTTTTCTAATTCACACGCCATATTCCAAACGTATTCATTATAATCAGAAGCTACACTCTCAGCTGGCCGGCCATCCAAACAATCGTGCAAATCCTGAATTTTTTCCTCACTGACATCAGGTCTGGTATCCTGTGTTAAATGAGATAAAAGGCCACTAGCACCAGAGCGACGGCGTATAATATATATGAGTTTCTTAATCATCGTAGGTCTGCTTGTTCAGATCACTTTTAATTCGTTCCAGCGCAAATATAAGGTCTCTCTCGACTGTGCGCTTTGAAACACTGAAATGGGCCGCAATATCCGCAGTGTTGTGCCCCATAAAACGTCGCATAATGAATATTTTTCTGCTCCGACCATCTAACTGGAGTAAAGTTTTTTTGATACTTCTTAAACTTCTATTCCACTCAGCCATACTTTCTGGTGAAGCATCTGTAGCCTCAATCTCTACACTGCTAATTGGAACGTGTTTTAATTCATGATGCGATACTTTTTTTCGGATAAAGTCTTTTGCTACATTGGTCGCCACCACGAACAAGTAACTTTTAATATTTTCACTTAACTTATCAATATGCTTACGGCTACATACTTTCAAATATGTCTCTTGCAACAAATCGTGAGCATCATCGTCAGACCGCACGATAGAATTTAGATACCTATGAATATCGTTCTTATACTTTATAAAAACCCTCTCAACATAATTTTGCTCATGCAAAACTAATTTGTTATCGCGCTTTCCATTTTTAACCTCGCGATCACCGCTGGTTTTTATGTCATTCTTGATATCCAATTTATCTCTTACATTATCCAATAATCACATAGATCTAAAGACCCTGTCTTAGAAAACGCACCGTATGCAGAAATGCGTCAAAAAAATTTATACAGACTACAGAATTAGAGTTTTTAGTGTTGGCAACATGACCAACAATACTATTAACTAATAAAAAAAATATAAAAAGGGTGGGAGGTAAAAGCTGTTGGTTCGTTTTATCCAGCTTTTCTTAACTATGATATACTTAGCGGGTTTGTCGTTCACAAACCCCGCTATAGCTATACCTGATCAACGGTTTAATTTTGATCTGCCAGCCATACAGCTAGATAAAGCAATTTTTAGAATTGCGGAAACAGCGGCCGTACAAATTTTCTTTTTACCTGAGGTCGCCGAAAGAACTCTTACAACAACAAAAATTCAAGGATATTACACTGTTAGGGAGGCCCTCAATGTTGCCCTTGAAAATACTGGTCTTATAGTTGTTGTTAACAAGCAAAATACCTTCATTATAAAGCCTGCCAGTACAAATCAGCTTGCGACTGTTGAAAAACCAGTAATGTCAGGCGTTTCCAATCAGGAAATTAGTGCCTCAGATTTGTCTGCAACCCGCTTTGACGAAATTGTTACTATAGGTACAAGGCGAGATGGCCGAACGGTAACAGAAAGCATGGTTCCAATTGATGTCTTTTCACTAAAAAATATTAATTCCACCGGCTATGTAGACATGAATGACGCCCTTCGAACGGTTGTACCATCGTTTAACGTAAAACGACTATCTCTGAACGATGGGTCATCGCTAGTGCGCCCTGTAACATTGAGGAGTTCCCCTGCCGATCACATTTTACTTTTACTGAACGGGAAACGCAGGCACAGATCGTCCACAGTTCATATTGCTACAGGTCACGCAACCACATCAGGTTCTCAAGGGCAGGACTTTAATACCCTCCCACCCATAGCTCTTAAATCCATTGAAGTGCTAAGAGACGGTGCTGCCGCGATGTATGGTTCAGACGCCATAGCTGGGGTCGTTAACTACAGCCTCAAAGATGCACCAGAGGGTGGTTCGATCAGTAGCCACATTGGGCAATATTACCAGAATGGTGGTCGTATTATTGACCTGCAGGCCAATATTGGCCTCCCTCTAACAGAAAAAGGTTTTATGAATCTCAGCGCCGGATACACCAATCAGCATAATACCACATCAGGTGAAGTACATGCTGGTGCTCAAGCTATTCGTAACATGGGCATAAAAGAGGTCCCTACACCAGCCAATACGATTGGTGAACCACAATATGAAGCTATTAAAACAGCATGGAATATAGGAATACCCATTAGTGACAGCGTTTATGCATATCTCCATGGCAACTATATGCACTCTAATAGTGAAGTTGGTTTCTTTTACAGACAATCCATTAGCGCGGGCGGTTTTGAGCCACATGCCGTTTTCGAAAACTCAAGATATGAGGGCAGCCAAGCCCACCCAGATAATTTTGACCTCACTCAAATATACCCTGGCGGGTTCCGGCCCGATTTTGGCGGACAGCAACGCGACTTCAGTACAGTTTTTGGCCTGAAAGATAGGGGAGAAAGCGACCTGTTTTGGGATGTGTCATTCCACTGGGGCCAGAACAAGGTCAGTTATTATATTGAAAACACCATCAATGCGTCCCTTGGAGTATTATCCCCTACTTCTTTTAAGCCTGGGTCTTTGAAACAACGCGAATATCAAGCCAATGCTGAAATTTCATACCTTGTTCCTGTAGATTGCTGCCACAGTGATGTAATAATTTCTGCTGGCCTTAGCTACAGAGATGAAGCTTACACTATTGGCTCAGGAGATTCTGCGTCCTACATACTCGGCCCTCTAAAAGACCTACCTGCTGGATCAAACGGCTTTCAAGGCTACAGCCCTGATATTTCTGGAACCTTTACCAGCAGCAGTCATGCAGCCTACCTCGATATTGAAACAGATATTACAGAAAACTGGTCAGTTGCTTTCGCGGGTCGGTATGAAAACTATGAGGCTTTTGGTAATAATTTTAGTTACAGGATTGCTTCCCGCTATAAAGCGAAGAACAATTTTTCTATACGAGGATCAATAAGTACTGGTTTCAGGGCCCCCGCAAGTGGACAGTTGTTTGGTACCAGCCAAACATCTCAGGTGACACTGGATGGTGATTTTTTACTAGATGCGGTCCTTGTACTGGATTCTGAAGCGGCCCGTATTTTTGATGCTGAGCCCTTCCAATCAGAAACATCATTCAACGTATCAGCTGGATTTATTGCTTCCATTAAAGACGGCCCTGTCTTCACTTTAGACTTTTACCAAATCCTAGTAGATGATCGCTTATTCCTTGTGCCGGAGTTTGACACGACCGCTGAGCAGCGCCGTCAACTTGAGGCCATTGGCTATCCTAATGGCGGTGCCGTACAACAAGTACGTTTTTTCCAAAACAAACTGAATTCCAGAGTGCAGGGTGCAGATTTCGTGACCTTTTACCGGCACGAATGGGCGACGAATACCCAAACAGACCTCAACCTTGCCGTAAACTATAATAAACAGTCGCTTCGTACACCTATATTTGAGGGTATTTTCACACCCGAAAAACGTATTGAGTTTGAAGAGGGCTTGCCAAAATGGAATGGAAACTTCTCAATCAACCACCAGCAAGGGCCTTTCAACATCATGCTTCGTGGTACATATTATGGCTCATGGAAACGCCGGAGTATCGACGAAAACCTTGTATTCCTTAAAAGAAACCCAGCAATGATAATCGATATGCAGTTTACTCACCGCTGGCCATCTGGTTGGGAGGCACATATTGGCGCGAGAAACTTATTGAACAAACGTCCACCAAGGCGTGAATCATCTTTTGCAGCTATTGGTTTATCAACAGATAATCATAGTGTATTCGGCATAAGCGGTGGCTATTATTATGCAGGCTTGAGCTATGAATTTTAGTATAATATTTACTAAAATTCCTTTCACATGTCGCATATATTTCCTGCTCCCGTTTAGTTATTAATCTAATGTGAAGTAAACGGGGCACCTGATATGAAACCATATTTATATTTATTGAGTATTGTTCTTCTTGCAGCGACATTCCCTACGCAGGCAGATAATGGCACTTTACAGGCAACATCATTGCTGGGTGAAAGGCTATATGCACCCGCGAAAGTACATCCTACAGTTCTTGCAAAAGAAGAAGAGGCAAAGACTGCCTATAAAGCTAATCCCAATGATGCTGACGCAATTATCTGGTATGGTCGCCGCATTGCTTACACTGGTGACTACAGGGCAGCCATTGAGGTGTTTTCTGAAGGCATTAAAAAACACCCGAAAGATGCCCGTATGTATCGGCACCGGGGGCACCGTTATATCTCCATAAGAAAACTAGATGAGGCGATAGCCGATTATCTGAAAGCGGTAGAGCTTATCAAGGGTCAAGAAAACGAGATTGAACCAGACGGCGCACCAAATGCACGTAACATTCCAGTGTCAACAAAGCATGGAAATATCTGGTACCATCTAGGCCTAGCTTACTATTTGAAACACGACTTTGAAAAAGCCTTATGGGCATATACAGAAGCACGCAATACCGGTAAGCTTCCTGACAATATTGTTTCCACAACTCACTGGATTTACATGATTTTACGGCGCATGGGGCGCGAAGAAGAAGCCACGCGTGCGCTAGATAGCATAAGTGCCGACATGGATATCATTGAAAATTTTGCCTATTATAAACTGTGTCTCATGTACAAAGGCATACTTTCATATGATCAACTAGATAAAGAAGTCTCTGGTGGCCCACAAGGGGCCGGAATGGTGTACGGCCTTGCTAACTGGAAATTCTATCATGACAAACAGGACGAAGCGCTAGCGATAATGCGCACCTACGTGGAGAAAAAACAGGGATGGCCAGCATTTGGTTTTATTGCAGCCGAAGCAGACTTAGCAAAATATCAATAGGGCAAAAGATTCAACGGGTTGGAGGAAATTTCACAGAACTAATTCGCCTCCCGGTGAGCCATGCTTTCGCACTCAGATAAATCTTTAGGGAAATAGCTATGAATTTAATGCGCAAAATAGTCTTCTTCGTGCTTATCGGATTTTTTCCGCTTTGTGCTTCTAGCAATGTAATTTATGCCAATGAAACACCGTCTGCACTTATTGAGGACTGGCAAACTTTCTGGAACGATTATGACCTCTCTAAAGTAGAAAGCCTTTTCCATAAAAGCGACGAACTAACCTACTTTTCATCCGAGAAGGTTGGTTTAGTGCAAGGTTTCCCTGCAATTATAAAACACCATGAAGGCTTTGGTTTTGTTTCCGGCGGCACAGAGAAAAATACAAAGTTATGGCTTTAGGACACACAAATTCATTTTGTTGGAGAGGCAGCTGTCATTTCTGCAATTTGGTACTTTGTTACTGTACGTGATGGTGCCGAAACCACGATGAAAGGGCCTGTCACCTTTGTTAGTTCAAAGGATACTGATGGAAACTATAAGTTTAATCATGTCCATTTTGCCAACTATTAAAGCGTAAAAAGTTGGCACCTGTGCTGCCTTCCACACCTCTGTAAACTACAATTCCTAAAGAAGCTCCCTTCCCTAGCAGGTATGCTAGGGGGGGCCTCTTCCTTTGGACTTGCTTCATTTTAGTGGAGAGCATTTGATAGCCTTTTATATTATGGAGTTATTCTATGTCTTCACGCCGAGTATTATTTACAGAAGAATTTAAAGAAGAAGCAGTTCGCCTTGCGTTGACGAGTGATCGTCATCGGCAGGAGATTGCCACAGATTTGGGCATAGGCAAATCGACGCTTGTCCGCTGGGTTCGACAGTATCGTCATTTGGTTCAGCCAGATGCTATTTCGAATGACAAGGATAAGGAGCTTGCGCGTCTTCGCAAGGAAGTTCAGCTTCTGAAAGCGGAGCGGGATTTATTAAAAAAGGCTACAGCTCTTTTCGCCGTAAGCGCCCGAGGATTACCCTTATGCCGCCGCTTCGAGCCGATTGTCGCTGAA
>CAXBKT010000190.1:0-5852 GCA_963976155.1 uncultured Kordiimonadaceae bacterium
CGCAACTAAATCATACAATGATAGCCAGGGCCAATCATTTGTACCCGCTTCGATTTATTGGTATGAGATAGCAAGCCAGGGAGTGCCAAAACTTAACAGCCCTATAGCGTTAGGTGATCACACGTCAATAACTAACCCAGTGCTAGTTGATGGTGTTGAATATGTCCGAGTGTCAAAATTACAGGACGGCGGCAGGCAAGTGAATGATGTTATGGTGCTAACGTAACATGCCCGTAACCGGCGCGGATCAAGTAAGAAAAAACATGGGGCGCGTGTTTAAAGATATTAGCGATAAAAAAGCGCCTCAGTTTATCAGTGCTGTTATGTCGATAGGGCTTAATCACTCTAAAGAAATGCAGTACATTGAATTTTCAACACTGATAAATAGCGCCCGGTCAGACATTAAGAAAAGCCGAAGCGGGATTGTCGGCGTGGTAAGTTACAACACTAATTACGCGGTATTTCTTGAAAATAACGAGAAGCTAAACCCTAGGCCACCAAGCATGAAGAAAGGGCCAGCATTCAACCCAAACGCAAAACCTCACGCATTGCGTCGGGGGTTTCAAGATCAAGAGTCCGTAGCATTAATTAAAAAAGCCGAGCAAATCTTTAAAATATAGTCAAAAGGCAAGATCACCCATGGCAACCATCGCAGATTTAGAAGTTAAGCAGATAGAATCGCACTTAATAGCAGGCGGATACCTGGCGGCATTCACTGATATTTTAGGCAACCCACAACCTGCGCCAATATTCCAACCGTTTGAACTAAATTTAACAGACCAATTAAGTGATAGCCGAATAGTTATGATCCGAACCACTGGCAGCGTAACGTCAGCAACCAGGGTGTTTTTTAAATCAGTTCCCATAGTTATTATTGTCGTTGGTCAAGCGGTACAAAATGACTCTATCATTGCGAATGGCCTAGCTATAGACATGGAAAAATATCTAGTTGATAGCTATGGTGATGGTGCATGTTTGGCAAATATAGAATCAAGCGGCGTGACAGGACCGTTTATATTGCCAGATGGTCGGCGCGTATTTGAAATCAACATGCAAGCCATGTTTAACATCTAATTTATCAACATCAATGCCATGTGATATAATGTTATTGATTAATCATTTTACAAACTATTACCCGGAGTAATAACCATGGCTACATGTACAACCTCACAAAACTCACCCGGCAAAAATGTTGCCGTTGGCGTGGCGCTTGACGTATGCGGAGACGCTGACATCAATGCGCTGACATACTTGCCACTTGGTACCATAAACAGTAAGCAGCTAAGTTATGCGGCGACCACAGCAGACACCACAAACGATCAATCAGGCGCGACAACGTCAGAAATCATTGTTCGATCTGGTCTTGAGCTTGCCGTTAGTGGCTTTTTGACCTCTGCCGACTCTGCTTTATCAGCGCAAAACGCATTGATAACATATTATTGGGCAGAAATTAACGCAGGCCGACAACCGACCGTATGGATCAAAATATCAGGTCCAAGCTACCCCCGTGTATGGCATATTTACATGAATTACAAAGGCGGTGACGAAGGCTTTGAAACTGACAGCGCCCAAACAGGGACGTTTAACTTTGGCGTAACTGACACTGGCACAGTTGCAAACCTTGCAGTTAACTTGTCAGCGGCTCCATAGGTGTTATTGCAATACGGTCATTGTGAAATTGAATGGCAGGGCGAGACATACCGCCTAGCGCCAACATTTGCAAACATTGCTAAAATAGGATCACCCGTTGAAATAATAGATGATTTTAAATCTTTTATATCTACCAGTTCTATCATGCAAAAATTTTGCATAGCTTTGACCGTGTTGAACTCATGCAGTGACAAGTCAATACCCGAAACATTAACCGGGCGCTATCAGTACAGCGAAAGAAAAAACCGGTTTCTTTATGTTCAACCCTCGCATGGCTTGCCAATGGTCGCCGATGTTATAACTCTTGCTGAGCACTGCCTAATACATGGCATTTGCGGTAAGGCAGACAATAGCGGAGAAGGTGAGCCACTAAAAGAGTTTAACGCCTACGAGTTTATGGAGTTGTCCCGCGTACATTTGGGTATGAGTGCCGGTGAAGCGGCGAACATGACAATGACAGAGTTTAGCCGAATGATGGCGGCCAAGTTCCCCCCAGAGAAACCCGAAGGGCCAAGCGATGACGAGCGCAACGACTTGTTAGCGTGGCTAGAATCGACAGAGGTTCATTAGATGGCTGAAAATGTAGGAAGCATTAAATACACCGTAGAAGCTGAAACAGATCAGCTTTTGCGTGCTGAAAAAGTTGTTGATAAATCGACTAAGGCCGTGGCTGACTCATTTGTTAAGGCTGATAAAGCTACAAAGCTATTTCAGGATGGAATGAAGGATTCAGGCCGAACGATTAACGCGCAGGGCCAAGTAATAGCTAAAAATGGCAAGATTGTTTTTGCAGCAACAAATAAATATCAGGGCTTGGTGCAGAATTTAAATAAAACATCAGCAGCATTTGCCGCAACCAGTAAAGTGAGCACTAAAGCAAGTGCGAACGTTCGAGGTATTGGCCAAAGCGCAGGGCAAGCAGGTATACAAGTACAGCAATTTGTAGGTCAGATACAAGGTGGTCAAGATGCCATGTTAGCACTATCGGCGCAAAGTGCTGATTTGGGCTTTGTCCTTGGGGCACCGTTGGTAGGTGCCATTGTTGGTATAGGCGCATCAATTATCGGTATGGCATCAAAGATGGGTACCGCTAAAGTTGATGTGGCTAGCTTATCGGATTCGATAGGAACTCTCGTAGATAAGTTTGATGATCTTAACGAGGCCCAGCAAAAAGCACTAAAAATAGGCTTATCGCAAAACATAAAAGATTCTAAAAAAGGGACTGATCAACTACAGATTCAAATCAATGAATTGCAAACTAGCCTTATTGTTGCAAAAACAGCGGGGAAAGGTAGATTCCTAGAATCTTTGTTCGGAGATGATCCTGAAAAAATAGAGTCAGAGCTTGCCGCAGCGAGACTGGCGCTAACGGCGCTTAACTTAGAAAGGGAGAAGCTGTCAAAGCAAGCTAAACAGTTAGGCACTAACGAAAAAGAACTGACAGAGCAGCAGGATAAAAACCAAGAGTCGCTATCACGACTTATAAATGCATCAGCAGTTAGCGCGCTAAGGTTTGGCGGCAGTGATCGAGAGGTGGCAAAGTATACGGCTACAATGTTAGGGGCAAATGATGCACAGTTACAGTTAATTGATTCTACATTTGATGTTATAGATATCAAAAAAGCCGATATAAAAACAGAGAGAGAACGCGAGGCGGCATTAAATAATACTAGTAACGCTCTTGATCGCATGTTTGAAAAAGAAGAACGCGACGACGAGGCAAGGGCGGCCAGGGCCAAAAGAGGCACAGAAACACAAGCCTTTTCAATTTCTGGCAGGCTAGAGGATCCAGTTGCGAAACTTGAGCGACAAAAAGCCGAAGAATTAGCGGTGTTAAAAAAAGCTGAAGAAGACGGGTTAGAATTGCACCAAAGCTTCTCACAATTACGGGGTGAGATAGACGCAGAGTTTGAACAAAAAAGAGCGGAGGCATTAGAGGCGCGATTCAGGGCAGAGAGTGAAGGCAATGCATTTCTAATGGATTCTATAGACGCTCTTGGAAGTGCGGCAACAACAACACTAAGCGGGATGCTATCAGGCACAATGAGCTTGACGGATGCAATGCAAAATTTTGCTGGCGTGATACTTAGCCAGGCAGTTGGGGCGCTTGTTGATGTTGGCATACAGCAAATTAAAAACGCTCTCATAGGTAAAACAGTTGCCGCAGCCAATGGAGCTGCTTATACGGCATCAGTGACGGCACAGGTTGGCGGCATGTCAGCGCTTGCCGCACAAAACGCTTTCGCCGCAACAGCAGCAATACCGATTATAGGGCCAGCACTGGCACCAGCGGCAGGGGCGGCGGCGGGGGCGGCAGCTTTAGCGATGGGATCGCCAGCAATAGCAACCGCACCAGTAGCAGGGGCAAGGGAGTTCGGCGGCTCAGCGTTAGCGGGTAAAATGTATCGCATGGGAGAAAAGAATAAACCAGAAATATTGCAAAGCTTTAACAAAGACTTACATGTTATCCCTGGGGACAATGGAAAGGTTTTTAATCAAAATCAGCTAGATAAGATTGGAGGTGGTGGATCAGTAAATAACTTTAATTTCATTACTGATCCAAATGTAGCGGTAGAGCAAGGGCCAACGACACAAAACAGTCAAGGCGGGCAAGATTCAGAGTTTGTAATCAGGGTTATAGCTAACGACTTAGCCCAACACGGCAGCGCAACAAACAGAGCCTTGCAATCGACCAACACAGTTAATGATAGATTAGCTGGCAAACGAAGGGGTTAAAAATGGCTGATGTAGCCTGGCCAGTTGGCCTGATAAATTCATTAGAAAGCGCTAAACAAGTCGAGAGAGGCGCTGGCTGGCGGGAAAGTCCGGTAGCATCAGGCCCGGCATTTGTCGAAAGATTGAGTGATGATACACCGACATTTTTTGATGTGGGCTTTAGGTTCACCCGATCACAAGCGCGGGTTTTTGATGCGTGGTTGAAGTTTTATGATATGCAAACAAGCCCTGTATTTTTCGACTTCCCCGTTAAAATTCCAGATACAAATCAGGAGTTCCAAGAGGTAAGATTTACAGGTAACGTTCCACAGCGCACCGGTCAAAACGGTGTAGCCTGGACTTACACAGGACGAGTGATGGCCCGGAGCATAATCAGCCCAGACCTAGACGATCCTGAAATGATATTAACGCTTGGTATTCTTAGTAATTACGGCGATATAGATCAATATGCTGAGTTTTTAGATATTGCGATCAACGTAGCAGCACCGGGTAATTAGACTATGACAACAGCGGCCGAGAATAGATTTTTTACCACTAAACCGAGGGAAGTTTATTATGAAACTATTGAACTTTATCATAGCCAAATAGGTACTTTGCGTTATGTGTTCAATCAGTTTTTTGATAAAACATTCACGCTAGAAGCAGGCGCACCAAGGGACGCGTCAACAGCGGTGGTATTTAAAGCGGCTAGCGGTGATGTCAGCCCATTAACGCAAAGCAGTAACCCAGTATCAAGCCTTCAAATAAATCTAGGTCGAGTGGGGCAAGGCGTTAAGGCTGAACTCAGGAAGATAAGCGGGACGGGTTGGCTAGAGCAAATACAATGCTTATATCGAGTATATGACGGTTCTAACTTGACCGCACCTATGAATGTACCTCCAGAGCTATTTATATCAAACGTTAGTATGGACGGAGAAAGCGTATCGTTAACCGCAGAGGATGACAACCCTGGCGGCATCGCTGTGGCGAGAAAGTATTTAGCTCAGGACTTCCCAGGTTTGGAGATTGGCGCATGACACCAGAAAATTACATAAACGAAGTGGTAGGAAAGCCATGGAAAAACAGGGCGGAAGGCCCGGATCAATTTGATTGTTGGGGGCTGGTCATTGATTCATTCAGAAAAATAGAGGGCGTTGAGGTTCCACAAGTCGCCGGGTATTCAGACAAAAATTGCACAACACACAAGGCGGCATCAGAAGAAATCAAGACGGGTAATTGGGCTAGATCGCAACCCGTTAACGGGTCGGTCATGGTAGTAAAGGAGCGCGGAAATGTGATCCATGTCGGCAGGGTTTTGCATGGCGGCGTTTTGCATACGCTTGGAGTCAATGACATGGGCAACACAAAGTGGTCAACATTCAAACTGATAAATCAGCTATTCAATGAAGTGGAATACTATTCATTATGCCTTTAATCACGCACAACAAAGATCCATTTAACGCGACAAAATCAGATCGCTATGAAGT
>CAXBKT010000191.1:0-5831 GCA_963976155.1 uncultured Kordiimonadaceae bacterium
GCAAATCACACTATCTTGGCTCGAGCCAAGACTTAAAGTTTCTGAAACACCATACGCTCTAGGGTCAGCGGCAGTCTTTAAATAAATTTTAACATCACCATCAAACGCCATTACTGCATCAACACGCTTTTGGTTGAGCAATAAAAAGGCCTGCGCAAGCGTTTGAGCTGGCAGCAATTGGTCGACCTCGACAGACAATTGCTCCGCCGCACGTCCGATGTTAATGGCCCCCTGATCTACTGCGATGTAAGAGTTCTCTATATCAGCAACGTCATGCAACACAGGAGCGCCCTCGCGACTATATAATTTCAGTGCAACAAAATTAACAGGGCTAGAAATGAGCAAGGCATCACCCACCATGCCCTGCTCAATATATATATTTTTATCACCTGTCGCAAAAAGAAGGCAATCGGCGTCCCTTTTTTCGAAGGCGTTCATAGCACGCCGCAGGGGAGCCTCCTTTAACGTATACTCAAGACCAGAACCATCAATCAATTGACTATATATTTTATTGTACGGTCCGGAATTTTTTGTATCAAATAAGCCTGATATTTTAACACCCATCAAAACAAGAGGCTTTTCTTTGCCTGCAGCAAGCGGGACAGAAAATATCAACACCCACAAAAGTGCGGCAATACGTATCATCAGGGATTTAAGTCCTATAGAAAGCAAACTTCGATAATAAGTATGCAATGAATATGGTAAATTAATATTTAACCAGTTGATAACCGAAAATAAACTATGAGCCCCCGCAAAGGAGACCCATAGTAATCTTAGTTAACCCAACCGCGTCAGAGCTGCGGTCACTTTTTCAGCCTGCGCCTCAAGCTCTGCTACCTGAACTTTTGCTTCCTCAACAACATGAGCTGGCGCTTTGGCTACAAAACCTTGGTTGGACAGGCGGCCTTTGATGGCACCCACTTCTTTCTGGAGCTTTTCAAGGCTCTTTTGAAGGCGGGCTTTTTCAGCGTCCAGATCCATCAGGTCAGCAAGTGGCAAATAAACCGTCGCTTCATCTACCACAAGCTGCGCTGAGCCTTGGCTTTCAGCAGTTTCCACTGCTTCAGCTTTTTCAAGGCGTGCAAGACGACAAAGCATGTCCTGCCAATCCGCCAAACGTTTAGCTGTCTGATCAGACGCCCCAACAACAAGAGCTGTTGCCTTAGCACCAGCGGGCACATTCATTTCCGCGCGTGTTGAACGAATTTCCTGAATAAACTTAATCGCCCAATTCACTTCATCAGCCGCGTCTGCATCTACTGCTGTTACAGTTGGCCACTGCGCATGAATAAGGTCATACGCCCGATCAGATTTCGTTGCGTGCCACAATTCTTCCGTAATGAATGGCATGAAAGGGTGTAAAAGAACCAAAATTTGGTCCAGTACCCAGCCCGCAACCGCACGTGTTTCTGCTTTCTGGGTTTCATCCTCGCCCCAGAACACTGGCTTAACAAGTTCAACATACCAATCACAGAAGGTACCCCAAGAGAAGTGATAGATACAATCCGCAGCATCGTTAAAGCGGAAAGCATCAAAAGCTGTTGTCACGCCGGCTGTTGCTTTGGCAACCTCACTGATAATCCACTTGTTAACAGCAAGCGTTGCTTTAGGCGCTTCAACACTGTCGGAGCCCGCGATACCATTCATTTCGCAGAAACGGGATGCATTCCAAAGCTTGGTACCGAAATTCCGGTAACCCTCAACACGCTTTTCAGAAAGTTTAATGTCACGGCCCTGTGCTTCCATCGCGATAAGCGTGAAACGAAGCGCATCAGCACCGTATTTGTCACAGAACTCCAAAGGATCAATAACATTGCCTTTGGATTTTGACATTTTCGCGCCTTTTTCATCCCGAACAAGTGCGTGGATGTAAACGTCCTTAAACGGCACTTCGCCCATAAAATGAATGCCGGACATCATCATGCGCGCAACCCAAAAGAAGATGATGTCAAAGCCCGTAATCAATGTTGCATTCGGGTAATATTTCGCAAGCTCCGGTGTTTTTTCTTCACCCGGCCCTTTCCATCCCATCGTACTGTATGGCCACATGGCACTTGAAAACCATGTATCCAGAACATCTTCGTCACGGCGTAATTTTACATCATCACCAAACTGGGCTTTTGCCGCCTCATAGGCTGCTTCCTCAGTTTCTTCCACGAACACGGTACCCTCTGGCGCATACCATGCAGGGATTTGGTGTCCCCACCAAAGCTGGCGAGACACACACCACGGCTGGATGTTGCGCATCCATTCATAGTATGTCTTTTCCCAGTTCTTCGGTATGAAGTTGGTTTTGCCTGTTTCCACAGCTTCAATCGCAGGCTTTGCCATTGTCTCAGCGTCTACATACCACTGGTCTGTGAGCCACGGCTCAATAACCACACCGCCCCGGTCACCGTATGGCACCATATGTTTATGTGGCACAATTTTAACAAGGAAGCCTTCAGCTTCCATATCAGCCACAATTGCTTTACGCGCTTCAAAGCGGTCCATCCCCTGATATTTTTCCGGGGCGTTCGCATTCATTGCGGCGGTTTCATCAAAAATATTGATCATTTCAAGGTCGTGGCGCTTGCCGATTTCAAAGTCATTAAAATCGTGTGCAGGTGTAACCTTTAGCGCACCTGTACCTTGCTCTGGATCAGCATGCTCATCACCCACAACTTTAATCAGGCGGCCTACCAGGGGCAGTTTCACAAACTTACCGATCAAGTCTTTATAGCGCTCGTCCTCAGGGTGAACCGCAACGGCTGTATCACCGAGCATGGTTTCTGGGCGCGTCGTTGCAATTTCAATGAACCGCCCTTCTTCGCCGTCTATCGGATAGTTGAAATGCCAGAAACTGCCATCAACCTCTTTTTGTTCAACTTCAAGGTCAGAAATCGCTGTTTTCAGCTTCGGGTCCCAGTTAACAAGACGCTGCGAACGATAAAGCAGGCCTTCTTTATGGAGCTGCACAAATTTCTTCAATACCGCAGCTGAGCGTTCCTCGTCCATCGTGAAAGCTTCACGCGACCAATCACAGCTAGCACCGAGGCGGCGCAACTGACCAGTGATCGTGCCGCCAGATTCAGCTTTCCACTTCCAAACACGCTCAAGAAAAGCCTCGCGACCCATGTCCTTGCGGTTTAATCCCTCACCGTCCAACTGGCGCTCGACAACCATTTGCGTTGCGATACCAGCATGGTCGGTACCGGGCTGCCAAAGCACGTCTTTACCGCGCAGACGTTCAAAACGGATCAGGGCATCCTGCAGGCTGTTATCCAGCGCGTGGCCCATATGGAGACTGCCGGTGACGTTCGGCGGCGGCATGACGATGACGTATGGCTCAGCATCCGGATTCCGGCCGCATTTGAATGCACCAGAAGTTTCCCAATGTTCATACCATTTCGCTTCAATGTCCGCAGGGGAATAAGTCTTATCCAACATGTCTCTTTTCCGTTAAAAGGCCGCCACAAAAGATGACGACAAAATAGCGCCGCACAATGCACAAAAACAGCACAAAACGGAAGCCCCCAATTCGTATATTTCCATCATCAACCCCAATCACCCCTAAAATCTCACAGCACAATTAAGTTACTTGATGCCGATAAAGATGTTCAACCACCGTTAAGTGGCTGTATATTAACAATTAGCCGGAATGGGATTTATGAAAATCAGGATCAGGCACATATGCAGAATATTTGTCGCTACCATTATTTTTTTTGGTGGCTCCGAAGGCCTTGTAGCTGATCAAGCCAAGCAAACACCGCTGGCAGCCATACCAATCGCAATTGTTAACAACCGTGTTCTTGTAAAAGTATCTGTTGGCCACCACCAAGTTAGTTTAACGCTTGATACTGGTGCTTCAAATTCCGCACTCTTCCAGTCCAGAGACCATGACTTTAGTGATTTGGGTGTGCTCGGCGACGCCAACATCATATTCCCAGCACTTGATGAGGTTGTGCACGGCGTCAATCTCGTTCCTGTTCCTATTAGGTTTGGGACTTACACTTATAATCCAACCCGCCTTCTCAGAGTTGACCGGCGTCCGCCTGTTGGGGACAGGTTGAACTTTAAGTTTGACGGTGTTTTGGGGCAAGACTTTTTCAATGAGTTTGTTGTTGAAATTGACCGTGAGGCCATGAGCCTCAATCTCTATAAAGCAGGAACTGATTTATCGGATTATTTTCGGACGGAATTACAACTCGTCATGAAAGGCACTGCACCACATATTAAGCTTCAGAATAAAATGCCGTGGGAAAATCATATCCGCACCAAGGAACTAATGCTTGATACCGGGTACCCTGGCGCAATGGTTCTATGGGGAAATAAACATTTTCTTCTCGCTGCCAGAGGAAACAACATCGATACATTACGCGCCGAAAATAAAGGAATTTTCACCCTAGCTAACTTCAAGATTGGCATGTTGCGCTTTTTTCGCACACCAATTTTTGTAGCGCCGCAAGAACCGATTCAAGCAGTTGAGCGTGACGGAATTATTGGTAGCAATATTTTGATCTGGTTCCACCATGTGATTGATTTTCCTGGGAAACGCCTGCTTCTCGACATAGGCAGCATACATTTCAACCGGATGGATAATGGGTACTATCTCCCGAACAATGAAAACTTCCTCGTAAAGCGCTTTGACCCCAAACCTCCAGTAGGCTCCATCTATGTTTTAGACAATTAACGCTCCACCTGTACTTTCGTTTGTTCTTCGCGACAAGACCTTGATCAAGTCAATCAGGGCAAGTAAGCTTTGACCGCCTTGCTGAAAAGAAAGGGCTCATATGGAAAAGAAAACACGTTGGCGCTTTGCTCTACTGCCTAAGATTTTCATCCTTGCTCTGATAGCAGTGCCGTATGGCCTGCCAACAGCTGCAGATGACAATAGCCCTTCGCCGCTAGCTGAAATTTCTTATGATCTGGTGAACAACCGCGTCCAACTTACCGCAACAATTGAAAGTACTGAGTTACACTTCCTAGTTGACACAGGTGCCTCAAGAACAGTTTTGTTTCAGACAGAAAAACACCCATTCAATACCCTGCCGCAAGTTGGCCAAACAGACGTCATCTTCCCGGCACTTGATGAAACAATCTCTGGCATAACTCTTGGTTCAATTGATATCAAAATCGGCCAGCATATTTTTAATCCACCGCAAGCGCTTTTAATTCAGCAGCACACGCCGGTAGGTGACAGACTCAGTTTTAAATTTGATGGTATTTTAGGCCAAGATTTTTTTGAAAAATACTTGGTCGAGGTAAACCCTAAAACAAGAATTTTCCGTATTTACCCCGGTGGCACCAAGCTCAAGAAACGTTTTAGAACACGCCTTGCCCTTCATATGATAGGCGGGGCTCCCCATATCAAATTTATCAATAAATTCCCTTGGGAACACTATTCAAAAACAAAAAAATTGCTTTTGGATACAGGTTATCCAGGCTCAATGGTCATTTGGAGTGAGCGTCATTTCCGAAAAGCTGCGGGTCTTGGCCGAGTAGACGAACTGAAAGAAAAGAATATAGGCATATTCACCCGCGCAACGTTTGCCCTTGGCCAACTCCGCTTCTTTGGCGCACCAATCTTTATTGCCGCAAATGAACCCCAGCAAGCAAACAAGCGCGATGGCCTTCTCGGTAGCAATGTGTTGAGCCAGTTCCACCATATAATTGATTTTCAATCTAAACGCTTATGGCTAACGGCAGTAGGTGTTCATAAGTCAGGCGTAGACGGCGCATATTATTTACCAAACAATGAAGACTTTATCGTACGAAATTTTTCGCGCCCATCGTCCTCCCCCATACTCGTAATCGAATAAAGCGCAAGACAAAGTCATAGGCTACAAGTA
>CAXBKT010000192.1:0-5820 GCA_963976155.1 uncultured Kordiimonadaceae bacterium
ATATCCTGCTTCCAGTTGAAGTAACGAAGCCCAGCCGTGAAGGTGAATTTATCAAGGCTATAATAAGCTTCACCAAAGAAAGCGTATGTTTCAACTGTCAGGTCATCGAAACCATAATAGAGATGGTCGTCCGGCGCCCCAAAAGCAGAAGACGGCGTACCAATCACGGCGTCAGCACCCGGAACAGGAAAAGTATTCAGATAAAGTACATCTTTTTTGTCCCAGTAACCACCGACAGTCCACTGCAAAGGACTATCTGACGTAGAAGCAAGACGTAGTTCCTGCACCCAAACGTCCCACTTGGTATTATCCACAAGTTCATGCGGCGTTATGCCCGGCGGCAATGCTGTTTCAAACAAAGTATCGAGCGAACGACGGTTGAACACTTCGCGGTCAAAATGTGTTGTGGAAGAAACAAGGCTTGCCCAACCAAAATCATAATCAAGGCTTAGGTTATAGACTTGCATTTCGTCGTCGTATCCGTCGAAAGACGTGAAGTCCCGCGATAAATACGGAGTGCGGTCCAAATCTTCAGGGCGGCCATTGTCGCTATAATCATGATGAAAAAAGGAAAAATCAACCGTGAAATTGTCTGTCGCCTGCAAGCGAGCCGCAAACTTGCCACCTTTTGAATCACCGTTATTGACATCTTTTTCACCCGTGGTGACATTATCAATGTAACCACCAAGCTTATTGTAATAAGCGCTTGTACGAACCGCAAGCTTGTCTTCGATGATAGGCACGTTAATTAGAGCCTTAAAATCATAGTTTTCGCCGCCGTGTGCAACGCTAGCGAGCGAGCCTTCGGCTTTGCCTTCAAACTCTTGTAGATTTGGCTTCTTTGAAACAAGGCGAACTGTCCCTGTCATAGAGCCTGCACCGTAAAGCGTGCCTTGTGGACCACGTAGAACTTCAACACGCTCCAGGTCAAATAGGCTCATCTCTGGGTTCATCGCACCAATCGAAATTGGGATTTCATCCAAATAGATACCTACTGTTTCCTGGTTTTGTGTGTCGTTATCGTTGCCACCGCCATTTGCAATACCGCGGATAGAAAGGCGTGTCCGGCCTGGGCCATTTTGATAAGCTGTCAAACTCGGTACAGAACCAAGAAGGTCGGTATAGTTTGTCGCGCCGAGTTTCTCGATCAAATCCTCAGAGACCACATTGATACTCATCGGGATATCCGACATTGTTTCCGAGCGCTTCCGAGCTGTTACCACAATCTCGTCAAACGACACATTTTCTTCATCTGCCGCATAGACAGCTGGTGCCGCTACACCACTTATTAGCATGGACCCAACGATTGCCGTCGTACCAGCCCATGACCTGCTTTGTTTAAATTTCTTCATCGTTTCCTCCTGATGGGCTTTTCTTATGGGGGAGCCCTTCGACCTGACAAAAGCTTCCAGTTTACCGGAATAATGCGGTTCTTATGCCGCCTTGATTATGTCTCTAGCAGAAAACTTCATGTGAGAATGATGAGATCGTTCGAATGAATGATTAGATCGTAAATTTGTCGAAAATTTCAATAAGTTGACAAAATTTAGAAGGATCGTATTCCTTTCGGCAGAAAGCCGAAATGTTTTTTAAAAGCCGCAGTAAAGTTAGTAGCATGTTCATAGCCAACTTCGGCAGCAACTTGCGAGATACTAAGGTTTCTATCCTGCAAAAGCTCGCGAGCCCGGTTCATGCGATGTTCTTGGCAAAACTCAAAGACTGTCAGACCAAATATATCCTTAAAAGCCTTACAAAAAGTCGTACGGTTCAGCCCCACCCTCCGGGACAGGTCAGCTAGTGTAGGAGGCGCTATATAATTTTCTATCAGGATACGCTGTGCCTCAAACACCTTGTCTTTGATCGACCTTGCGGGTGTTGCCAGCACAGGTGTAGCTTCAAAATCATCTTCTATTTCCTGAAACAAACGGCAAATAAGCTCAGCAGTTTTCGCTTCAGTGAAAACACGGCGACGGGCACCGCCGTAAGGCATATTGAGCATATCAAGTACATTATTCATCATCGCTGGTGACAATGGAAAATTATAAAGGTTTTTGTCCAACGCACCACCGAATATAACATCCTGTAAATGCTCAGGTATTTTATGTCGGTTAATTTCAAAACCCTTGTAGAGCATGTCTGGCCTTAGATGGAATGTCGCGGTACTTAGATGACACCCATCATCAATAGAAAGGTCAAACGGTGTATCCTCTTTTGTATAGAGAATAGAGGCGCTAGCTTGCGGCACCCTAACCTCACCAACATCATCGAAAGTGAAGGCAAGCCCACCTGACAGAACAAAACGCAATGTAACAATGTCTTGGCGCGGCAAAATACGCTGCAAATAGTGACGGTGATACAAGCCATCTGTTAAACACACGAGCAACCCATTATTCGGGCGAAACAACTCCCAGTAACCGCGAGCTACATCATCATTTAGCTCAAGCCGAACACCATTATCTGTATCGCAAAATTGGTGGATACGCGGAAAATCACACCGATCAGGCTCACTATTGTAAGCCTCATTAAACCCTTCGTAAATCCGGGTTACATCATGTTGGGTTAGCGCGTGCATTATTATGTATTAAGCCTCTTTGGTAACACTGTATATGACATACGCAGCACTGTGTCAGAAAACCACACTTTGTCCACTTATGCACAGTAACAAGGTGACACTCTCATGCAAATATTCTTCAATATCAATTGAATATAGTAGTATATAGTTAAGAAACTTTGTAGTGCATACAAGAGTAAAACAACAGTCCACTCATGTCTTTTCTCCGCTGTCAGGTAGAAGACATCTCAAATCCTGCTGCCTTAAACGACCTAACCAAGCCAAATATTTTCCGGAAATCGCCTTAAATTTGCCTAATTATGGCCTAGGCGTAACAAACTGTTGCGGCGCAGCAACAATCTTGACTTAACAGTCAATAAACCACTCTAAACCATGCTGAATTTCTATCGAACTCTATGAGCAAGTATGTTCATTGAGCGCCCGACAGCACTGGACTTTTCTTGGCCTCGATTAAAGCTGAGCCAACGGTCAAGAGCTTCAAAATTATGTTCAATAAGATACCTCCCCAATCAAGGATTACATAATGGTACACAACTGGCTTAAAATAAGCGCGCTTCTTGCTGCAAGCTGCTCTACGCTCGCACTTTCTCCAGCTACGTTTGCACAATCTTCTGACGCAGGTTTCGCCCTCGAGGAAATCGTTGTAACAGCGCAAAAACGCGAGCAGAGCTTGCAAGATGTTCCGATCTCAGTTTCAACACTGCGCGGTCGCCACGTTCAAGATTTCTCAGCTGGCGGTGAAGATATCCGTCTTCTTTCTGCTCGCATTCCGGGCCTGAACGCTGAATCATCAAACGGCCGTGTAGCACCACGTTTCTATATCCGCGGCCTTGGTAACACAGACTTTGACCTTGTCGCATCACAGCCAGTATCCATTATTATGGATGATGTTGTTATGGAAAACGTGGTCCTCAAAAGCTTCCCACTTTTTGACGTTGAACGTGTTGAGGTACTGCGTGGCCCACAAGGCACGCTTTTTGGTCGTAATACTCCAGCCGGTATCATCAAGTTTGACACACGCAAACCAACTCAGGAAACTGAAGGTTATGTAAGCGCAAGCTACGGCACATTCGACACAACAACTGTTGAAGCCGCTGTTGGTGGTGGACTTTCTGACAAAATTTCAGCGCGTGTATCTGGCCTTTACCAGCGCCGCAGCGATTACATCGACAACGGCTTCACTGGCGAAGATAATGCAATGGGCGGCTTTGAAGAAAAAGCAGCACGTGTTCAGTTCCTTCTTGAGCCAACTGAAAATCTCGACATGCTGCTCAACTTCCATGTCCGTGACATCGAAGGCACGTCAGCAATGTTCCGCGCCAATATCTTCACACAAGGCAGCAACGAACTGAACGAAAACTTTGACCGTGATAAAGTTTATTTTGGTGACGCGCACAATAACCCACAAGAATATAACCAGTGGGGCACAAGCCTAAAACTTACTTATGACTTCGGTGACAGTGCTACACTTACGTCCATCACTGCATTTGAATCTGCTGACGGCTTCAGCCTTGGTGATATTGATGGTGGTAACCCGGACGGCCCAGGTTTCATCCCTTTCCAGTCTACGACACAGGGTTCAACGAACAAGCTAGACCAGTTTACTGAAGAGCTTCGTTTGTCTGGCCAAGCAACTGACAAACTTTTCTACCAAGTCGGTTTCTTCTACTTCAACTCAGACATGACTGTGGGTACAAACCCATTCTTCATCCCAGAGACACTAGCCCGTCACAAAAACACCACTTGGGCCCTTTTCGGTCAAGCAGCGTATGACCTAAGCGACGCGACAACGCTAACTGTTGGCCTTCGCTATACTGACGATGAGAAAACTCTTCGTTCAGTTTCGGGTGGTACGGGTCAGGTCTTCACAGAAGAACTTGAAGGTAACAAACTAAGCTGGGATGTTTCCCTTAACCATGTACTGAATGATGGCCTTTCTATTTACGGCCGCATCGCAAGCGGTTTCCGGGCACCAACAATTCAAGCGCGTGACATTGCGTTCTTTGGTGCGCCATCAACTGCATCAGAAGAAAAAATCATTTCCTTCGAAACAGGCTTCAAAGCAGAACTTCTGGAAAACCGCCTTCGCTGGAACGGTGCTGCATTTTACTATAATGTAGATGACCTTCAGCTTTCTGCTGTTGGCGGCGGTGGCAACCTCATTCAGCTTGTGAACGCAGATAAAGCCGTTGGTTACGGTTTTGAAACTGACATCGAGTTCCTGATGACTGAAGCACTGGTTGTGACAGCAGGCCTAAGTTACAATAATACTGAGCTTCAAGATGACACACTTCGTGTTGGCGTTTGTGCACAGTGTACAGTTGTTGATGCGCTCGATGAAAACGGTCGTGCAATCGTTGATGGTAACCCTCTACCACAAGCACCGAAATGGACACTGAATTTCACTGCTGATTACACACAGCCGCTTGGTGATGGAGAAGTGTTCATCTTCACTGACTGGGCCCTTCAAGGTAAAACCAACTTGTTCCTTTATGAATCAGTTGAGTTTACAACAAGCGGCAACTTCGAAGGCGGCGTGAAGATTGGTTATCGTTGGGGCGAAGGCATGTATGAAGCGTCACTCTTCGGTCGTAACATCACCAATGAAGTCAATGTTAAAGGCGGTATCGACTTCAACAACCTTACTGGTTTCGTAAACGAACCACGGGTTCTTGGTGTAGCGCTTAAAGCTAACTTCTAATTCTTCTTTGAAGAAATAGGGATACGAAAATGGGGGCTTTTGCCCCCATTTTTTATGTGCGCTCTCTTGCGAGCGAAAAGATGCGTAATCGCCTACGTGAAACAGGCTTTCGCCGCCTTAAATATGCCTTACCAGCCATAAGCGCCAAAAAGAATGTTCCCACGCCCGCTACGGCAATAACCAGTTGGTAAATTGGTCCGCCGACCTTCCCTGCATGCAACGGGTAAATGGTACCCGACACCTTAAGGCCTAGCCCTGCCTGAGTAGCGTCAAATATCTGGGCTCTGCCATTCTCTATTACAATGGAAGACCTTCCGTTAGGTAGCCACTCCTCAGGTTGTTTAAAACGTAGCGCAAGTGGTTCTGGTCGGTATGCGGTAACCCTCGCACCAGACAGACTTCTGTTTGAAATCTCCAGAAGTACCGAAGAGTTAATGTCTGTCACCGTCACTTCAGTCGTTGGCCTGTCACCGCCCAAAATGGCTGCAAGGCCAGCACGCACAGGCCCCGAATAAATCATCGCACTACCGGTCATAGATATCAGCAG
>CAXBKT010000193.1:0-5757 GCA_963976155.1 uncultured Kordiimonadaceae bacterium
CCGATTAGATGAAGGTGTACTCATCAAAACCGGCGAAGGTGCTTATAGCTACCTGGAAGGTATCACGCTTACTGATCTGGAAACTATGAATATTACATTTGCCTAACGGCTAACAACAGCCATTCAGCTTCACGCCTTTTAAGCTTGGTCTATAAAATAGCTTAAATGCCACTCGAGTTCGTTCTCGCCGATGGGATAATGACGTCCATCTTTTGCGTGTAAAAGTTGAGCTGCGGGTACCAACGCAAATTTGGTTTGCAACTCATAGGCCGTACGCATTTTCAACCCGCATTTCCACGCTAAAGCTGCCACCGCGCGTCCACTCTTAGAGTGGATAATTTGCCTAATAGTATCAGCAGAGAGATCCGCAACTACGGCTAGACATTGCACTAATAATTCACGCCGATTTTGTTCGATCTGGTCAATAACAAAGTCATCATTAATCATGCCGCGCTGGAAATAGTCCATCGCTTTGCGAGCTAGTTCTTGCTCTTCATCCTGCCCCACCTGCTCATTCGCCAACCGAGCCCGCACTCGGTCAAGTAACTCTTCGGCTTGATTCTCTTCAAGGTCAGCTTGATCCATCATCGCATGTACAAGCGCAGACGCAACAAAGCCTGCAATACGTTTCATAGCCCGAATAGAAAGCTCAGGTCTCAGCGCGAGCGGCTTATGTAGATCTTCTACAGATTCCGCCTGCATGATGATTTGGTCTAGTGTGCTTTCACGAATTTGGGCATTCTTATTAACAAGTAATTCCGCAATGGCAGGTATTTCTAAACTTGCGGCGATATCATCCGCTACGTCCGCAGAAACAGTATCCCGCCCGGCAATGGCCTCCAACGCTGCACCAGTTGCACCCGCAGCAATGATTTCCCGTAAGTCTTCATCTTTTAAAAGAGGTGAATACCGAAGAATTGGACCACAAACAATAGCCTCAACATCACGAGCAAGCTTATCGACAAGTGCCTTCGGAACACTAACCGAGCATTTAATCTCTTCCGCTATAATAGCGCGCACTTTCGGCAACTGGTCTTCAGCTAATCCCTCAAGTATCTTGATTGCTTGTTCCCGTAGAGCTTTCTTTTCTTCTGCTCCCATATCCGGGACCAAGCGCCCTATTTTTCGAGCCAGCTCTGCCCTAACCTCAGCATCCTCGTCGTTTTGGAGCAACGCATCTGCTTGCGGCGGCGTAGCAGGATTACGGGCAATTTCCCGGCGGACTTCAGGCGATTTATCTTCCGCCAAATAATAAAGCACTTCTGGCCTCGCATCTTTGCGAGCAGCTAACTGTTCACGCTGACCGTCTGAACCTTCCTTCAAAATAAACTGCTCATGTTCAACAGTCAGGTTTTTCGGCAGTTCTTTCTTTCCGCTAAACAGGGCTTTTAATTTACTTAGCATTCTTTTGTTCCCCCGCCGTCTCAGGCTGCTCTGTCGCATAGGCTATATCATTACGACCTGCTTTTTTAACTCGGTAAAGCGCCGCGTCAGCTCTGTCTGTTAGTTCCGCAAAGTCAAAATTTTTCCCTGCTACAGACCTGCAAATTCCGACAGAGGCACCAAGACCGAGGTCAGCATTGCCAAGCGCTTTCCTTACATCCGGCATATATTCGAGTAATCGACGTGCTTTTTCGGCCGCAACGTCTTCCGCGGCATCTTCAATCCACAAAACAAATTCATCACCACCAACACGGCCCGCATAATCGCTGGGCCGGATAACGTGCTGCAGAAAATCCGCAACCATTTTAATTGCTTCATCACCCGCTTTGTGCCCAAGCGTATCATTCACCTCTTTGAAATGGTCAAGGTCGATAAAGACAATACAACCCGCCGCACCGGTACGTCGCTGGTGCTGCAGTCTTTTTTCCACCAATTCCTTCAGGGCGCGTCGATTCAATAACCCGGTCAGTTCATCTCTGCCTGACAAGTGCGACAAACGGTCAATTAACTCAGCTTTACGAAATGCTGCCGTTAAAATGTCTGCAATTTGCTCAAGTAGCCGACGCTCTTGCTGTGACCATGTCCTAATTTGGGTATCACGGCCAATAATCACCATCCCGATACCAACACCGCCACGCTCCAGCCTAACAGCCAAATGCCCTTTTCCATCAACATCGACATCTTGAATTGCTTGGTCTGACCCAGCCAACTGGTGCCAAATTCCGTCCAGATCGAGTATCTCTTTATGGTCCCCGTAAACAGCAGCGGGTACTATCTTGCCTTGCCTGCGCACTACAGCCCATACATGGTCTGCCCGCAAAACATCAACAAGCTCCTGAGATGCACTATCTAAAAGCTCCTGAGCATTCTCGGAAGCGTTCAGTATCTGCGTTACACGCTGTTGCACAGCCATACGTAAATTATCACGTTTGGTCTGCCTTTCCTTTTTAACACGAGTAGATACATCCCGGCATGTACCGCATACACCTGTAAAGTTCCCATCGGCGTCTAAACGAGGGCTAACTGAGAAAACCACATCCCTCCGCGTATCCCCAATCTCGATAGAAACAGAATCGAAGGTTTGCTCGGTCATGCTGGCAAATGGATTTCTTGCGGGGCCATTGCATTTGGGCCAAAAAATAGTGCTCGCAATCTTTCCAATAAACCTATCGGTTTCAACGCCGTATACTTCTTTAGGAAAGACAAAACGAAACTTTTGTCCCGCATCAACCTCAAACGAAAAATCAACCGCCGCATCTAAAAGGTCTTTTAATAAAGAGCGGCTATCCATCAAAGCTGTAGTAATATTATCAGTGAGTGTGGTGTCTCGCGCAACCACAAGTACCCGCCCGGCTTGTGGTGTTACTACTATCCAACAATTGGCGGTCCCTGGCTCACCAATACGGCATTCCGCAGGCAAACGCGTCTCTTGAGCTGTTTGTACCGCCTCGGTTAGTTTAGGGTGCTTGCTATGCCATAAAGTCAATAATGTTACCGCAGTATCACTTTGGTCAACAATAGTGCCATTGCTATTAATAGCAATGGCACATAAATCAGTTCCACACAAAGGAGGCTCTTTGCGACCAAATCTTTTTAAGGGGTTTACGATCACCATATTGAAACACCAACTATCATCATCACTTAGCTAAGGTAGCACTCCCTTGTCAGTTAACAGAGTATTTTATCGTTAACTTTATTAAGGTAGATTAAAGAGTATAGTTTCGAAGCCGTCAATAAGGTCAGTATGTTAAGTAAATCTCCAGAGCAATATAATCCCATTTTTGAACGGCACCATGATACATGGGTGTTTGATCTTGATAACACCCTGTACGCAGCTGAATGCAATCTATTCAGTCAAATTGACGCCAAAATCGGCAGCTATGTACAGGAAACCCTTGGTTTACGGCCCAAAGAAGCTAGAGAAATCCAAAAAAGGTACCTGCTAGAACATGGCACTACTCTCAAGGGACTGATGGATAATCATTCTGTAGACCCTGAGCATTATATAGAAAACGTTCATGATATTGATTTTGCACCAATCAAACGAAATGAAAAGCTACGCAAAGCTATTTCGGAACTAAAAGGCCGCAAACTCGTTTTCACCAATGCGAGCAAACCCTATGCAATTAAGGTATTAAATCGTCTTGGTATTTCCGATCTTTTTGATGGAATTTTTGATATATTAGATGCCAATATGCTGCCTAAGCCTCGACTAGAGGTGTATGAGAAGTTCCTTAAAGACCATGATGTTGACCCCAAAAAAGCAGTAATGTTTGAAGACATGGTGCGTAATCTTAAGCCTGCGCACGGTCTTGGTATGGCAACAGTATGGATTAACACAGGTGACGAATGGGGCCGAGCAGACTATGATGCAAATATTGTGCATGCCGAAGCCAACAATCTGTCCGACTGGTTACATCGTTTCTTAGTGCGTTAACCGTCACATTAGTAAAAATTTCTCGTTTTTACCCGCTAATCGTCAGGCGCTGATTGACAGAACGCCGTGTCTCGCTATTGTTCAGCAAAATTTATCCCCTACGATTTACGAGCCGGAAACAGATAATGAGTTATAGCGACCTAGAAACCACCATCTCCAACGCCTTTGATACGCGGGACACAGTGAATGCGCAAACACAAGGCGAAATCCGTGATGCCGTCAATACGGCCCTTAATTTACTAGATAGTGGTGAACTACGTGTAGCCAGCAAAGAAAGCGGCGCTTGGGTAGTGCACCAGTGGCTCAAAAAAGCGGTACTGCTTTCTTTCCGTTTGAATGACATGGAGCTAATTGCTGGTGCACCTGGAGAAGCCAGTAATTGGTGGGACAAAGTACCAAGTAAGTTTGAAGGCTGGAGCGCAGATAAGTTTTCAGCCGCTGGTTTTCGTGCAGTGCCCGGCGCCATTGTACGCCGCTCGGCCCATATCGCAAAAGGCGCCGTTTTAATGCCGTCCTTTGTGAACCTCGGTGCCTATGTCGGCGAAGGTACAATGGTGGATACATGGGCAACCGTTGGAAGCTGTGCACAAATCGGTAAGAATGTTCATATCTCAGGTGGCACTGGTATCGGCGGCGTACTAGAGCCCCTTCAGGCTGGCCCTGTTATTATTGAAGACAATTGCTTCCTCGGTGCACGTTCAGAAGTCGCCGAAGGTGTTGTGGTAGAAGAAGGTGCCGTCATCTCTATGGGTGTGTTTATTGGTGCATCCACAAAAATTATTGACCGGGCTACTGGCGAAGTCTTTGTTGGTCGCGTACCGGCATACAGCGTTGTTGTACCGGGCAACTTACCGGGCAAACCACTGCCTGACGGGACACCGGGTCCAAGCTTATACTGCGCTGTAATCGTGAAACGTGTTGATGAGCGCACACGCTCCAAAACATCTATTAACGACCTACTGCGGGACTAAAACTGTGACAATAGCCAAGCTTGACCCCATTATCTTTTCGCAAGAATTGATCCGTTTTCAAAGTGTTACCCCAGACACTGGGGATGCGTTAGATCTATTAGCAGAAAAACTAACGGAGCTTGGTTTCACTTGTCATAAGCTGATCTTTGAGGAAGAAGGTACTGCACCAGTACCCAACCTCTATGCTCGGCTAGGAGATACATCTCCCAATTTGTGTTTCGCTGGCCATACTGATGTTGTGCCCGTTGGCGCAGAAGGTAATTGGTCTGTAGACCCTTTTGCAGCGGAAATTAAAGATGGGCAACTTTGGGGGCGTGGTGCCTCTGACATGAAAGCAGCTATTGCGGCCTTTGCCACGGCTGTTTCACACTATCTTGCCCAACTCGACCCACCACTTCGTGGATCTCTCAGCTTCCTAATCACAGGAGACGAAGAGGGCCCTGCCATTAACGGTACAAAAAAAGTACTCAGCTGGATGATCGAGCGCGGCGAAAAAATCGATCTTTGTATTGTCGGTGAACCAACAAATCCCACTGAACTTGGCCAAATGATTAAAGTTGGTCGCCGGGGCAGCTTACACGGCATGCTTTCCGTTACGGGTGTACAGGGCCATGTTGCTTACCCCCATGTCGCCCACAATCCAATTCCTGATTTGGTGAAAGTGCTGGCAGAGTTAAATAAAGAACCCCTCGATGCAGGTAATGAGCAATTTCAGCCCTCAAACCTAGAAATAGTGAATATTGAGGTCGGTAACGATAGCCATAACGTCATTCCTGAAACCGCCAAAGCGCGCTTTAATGTGCGTTTCAATAACGAATTCTCACCAGAGAGTCTCAAAGCCGAACTTACCAACCGCATGAAACGTGCTGGTGTAACCTACGATATTGACTGGTGGGTCTCTGGCGA
>CAXBKT010000194.1:0-5727 GCA_963976155.1 uncultured Kordiimonadaceae bacterium
TGACAGCCTGATCTACGCATACAATGATACGGGTGAGCACCGTATCCATATTAAAGACCTAGTCTCGGGTAATGATCGCCTCGTATCCCCCGCTGGAGGTGCGGCATGGAATGCAACGTTTTCCCCAGACCAAAAACACTTTGTCTATACATGGCAAAATGACGGTAACAGTCATATCTATATCGCGCCAGTTGATGGCGGCGAACATATCAAACTCACCGAGGGTTCCTTAACCGCCTTCCATCCGAGCTTTTCACCTGATGGCTCACAGGTAGTATATACTGACTGGAAGAACCGCGGCATTGGGATCATGAACCGCGATGGAACAAACCAGCATTTATTTGCCGAAAGTGAATACGCAGAATCTCATCCAGTGTTCTTTAAAGACGGGATGCGTATTTTATTTACGTCATACCGTAACAGGTCAGACTTCGGCGATCCTGGTATTTTCATTTATCATGTCGAAACTGATGAAATTGAAGAGACAGGCTATTTCGGCTCTTATGCCCGCCCAAGCCATGATGGTAAATCAATCGTTTTTGCTGGCAAACGCAGCAAAGATGCTGACCAAGACATTATGATTGCTGAGCTAAACGTTAAACCAGGCCTTATCCCTATCAGTATGAAAAATGCTGTCGCCATCACCGAAGGCGGTGGTTATGACGGCCATCCCGCTTTTACGGAAGATGACAAGTCTATCGTATTTGTGTCACGCAGAGCACAAAGCTTGGCTTTCCCCCCTGACGAAGAAAACGATACCGCTGGTACCAACGAGGTCTTCATCATGGATAGAGACGGTAAAAATATTATACAGTTAACACACGGTGGTGCGGTTGCTTGGCACCCTGAAATAATCAAATCACGCTAAACAAATAAGGGCACCATATGGTGCCCTTATTTACATCCTAGTTCACAGTTTTTTTGTGCAAAATACTCGCTGCTTTCCACTGCATAGACATTTCTACGCGTGCGCGCCCTGATGGGTGATCAAAGAAGATAATCTCCTCCAGATAACCTGGGTCCAGTTTCCTATACTGCGCCAACTTCATAGCGATAGACGCAAACCCATCCGGCTCTCGAGCAGCATCAAGTCCAAACGCATCTGCCTGTATTTCATTGATACGGATGATCGAATTGAACGCTGGAGTCATGATGAAAAGGTAGACTGAAAACAAAGCGACTGCGAGCGGCAGCCCTGCAATGTCATCTAGACCCTCAATACCCCAATCTGCACCCCATTTACGTAGCGCCCAAAAGTAGCTTTTAGTTACAAACAAATACCCAAGCCCAAGCAAAAGAGTAAACCCTGCAACAAGCGTTACAACATGGTTGAGGATATAATGACCGAGCTCATGCCCCATAACAGCTTTCACCTCCGCCAAACTACCTTGGTTAAGTAAGTTATCATTCAAGGAAATGCGCTTTGTTGCACCCAGCCCTGACACATTCGCACTAATACGCGTTGACTGCGCAGAAGCATCAACAACATACACAGTGTCAAAATCCGCACCGCTCTCGCGTGCCATGTTGAGTACAGCCGTCGCAACTTCAGAGTTTTCTAGAGGCTTATATTCGTTAAATAATGGCGCAATGAAAACAGGAGCAATCATTACCGCGATTGCCAGAAACACAGCAGTCACGCCCGTACCAAGCAGCCACCATTTCTCGCCAAATTTTCTAATGATCACGTAGATAACTGCAATAAAAAGACTCATCATTACGATGGAGATAACGAGCCCTGTCGCTTGCTCCCCAGACCATGCACCGAAAGTTTGTGTTGCCAATTCATACTGATGTTCCCGAATAAATCCGGTATAAATTACCCAAGGAAAAGTCAGCAAACTACTCAGAAACACATACACCGCACCGTACATAAGGTTCTGAAGGAAGGGGCGCCTACTACGCGCCTGGCACCAGCCTCTAACTTTCGCTGAGAAGCCCTTCCGCAACAATAGATAGGCCACACCAATACCGTAAAGAAAACCCCAAAGGATCAGCCAATACCCGCCTTCGAAATAGGCGTCTGACTTCTCCCGCTCGTCCCCTGAAACAGTTGCTAAATAGGCCTCTGTAGCTTCAACCACGTCAAAGGCTTGCGTTGGTGAAGAACCTTCTTGAGCAAACACACCCCCAGAAAAACATAAAACCATTAGCGCCATAAGGCATGTTCGCAAAAATTGAATATTCATTATATCCTCGCTGTATTTTCTATTTTTTATGCGCGTCAATAAAGCACGCAGCAGCGAGTATTACTCAAATCAATTTCTTTTACAATATTACCGCAAAACAATAAATATTAGATTATTTCCCAAGACCGAGGGCAATCTCAACAACCCGGCTCCAGGCAGAAATAACATCTTCCCGTGTTGTTTGGGTCTGTCCAATCTGGAAGCGGATAACAGGGTCTCCATTCACAAGCGTACGGGTTAAATATGTAAAACCATCATCATTAACCGCCTGCAAAAGTTGGTCCGAAAGCGCACCAAGCGCTGCACCTTTCACACCCTCTGGCACATACCTAAAGGTCAGCAAAGATAAGTTTGGGCCAGTTACCAATTCAAAGTCCTCGGTCGCTTGAATTACCTCAGACAACTCATCAGCCCATGCCACATGGTTACGGAACATTTTTTGAAGGCCTTCAACACCGTATGTACGTATCACAAACCAAAGTTTGAGCGCCCTGTTCCGCCGCCCTAACTGCACGCCCCAATCACGGTAATCCTTAACTGTGCTACCTTCTCGTGTTTCCAGATATGCAGGCAATATCGTAAGGGTTCTTACCAGTGTCTCTTCGTCTTTTACAAAGTGCGCCGTGCAATCAAACTGTACACCCATCCATTTATGTGGGTTAAAAACAAAGCTGTCTGCGTTCTCAATGCCGTCCAAAAGCGGCCGGTACTCCGGGCATATCATTGCGCTTCCAGCCCACGCTGCATCTACATGGAAATAAATATCATGGTCCTGCGCTATCTTGGCTATAGCAGGGAGCGGATCACAGGCACCAACACTCGTAGAGCCAACAGTTGCCATAACAAGCGCTGGCTTAATGCCAGCTGCTTTGTCGGCAGCTACCAACGCAGCAAAAACCTCCGGATCTATCGCATGATCAACATCCGTTGGCACCAAACGAATAGAAGCCCTACCAAGCCCAGCCATTTTAACCGCTTTCTCCAGCGAACTATGCGCTTCAGCCGATGTATAGAAAGCAAGTGGCGGCGCATCCCACAGGCCAGTTTCATTTACTTGCCAACCCGTTGCCCGCTCACGCGCCGCTAGGACAGCACAGAAAGTAGCCGACGAAGCGGTATCCTGAATGACACCGGCCCAATCCTTCGGTAACTGCAACATCTCCTTAAGCCAGTCCATCATCTGCTCTTCAAGTTCAGTCGCAGAAGGGCTTGTTTCCCATAACATGGTGTTCACACCAAGTGCGCTCGTCAGCATTTCAGCAAGCAAGGAAGCCGGCGTCACATTCGCCGGAAAATAGGCGAAAAATCTAGGATGCTGCCAGTGTGTAATACCCGGCATGATAATATCTTTAAAATCCTGCATGAGGCCATCAAATGGCTCACCATCTACAGGGGGAATATTAGGCAGTTTCTCAAAGGTCTCACCTGGTTTCACCTGAGCCCGAACAGGATAATCACGTACTGTCTCCAAATAGTCTGCAACCCAATCAACAATTTCATGAGCATTTTTTCGGAAATCTTCGCTGTTCAAAACAGACCCCTCTTACAAAGTGAAATTAGTTACATTAGAAACATATTCATGAGCAATTTACACTGCAAGCATTGTAACCTTGCCACTGAAATGTTTCACGCAATTGGCCAGAATTGCAAACCCATTCCAGAACATTATGTTTAACTGCGCGAGAATAAGAGCTTAAAGCCTGCAGCAGCAAACAGGGCCGCCGCAAAGCCGTCAATTTTTCGGCGCGCTTTACGGTAAGTCTGCGACGCTCGTTTTGTCGAAAACAATAGCGCAAACCCACTGAAGACCAACACGCCGATCAAACCACACCCAAACAGTATAACTGCACCAACCCAACTGGGTGCACCCTCTGGCAAACCCAACGCAATAATAGCGGACCAAACAAAAATGGCCTTAGGGTTAGTCAAATGCAGCGCAAGGCCTTGTGTGAAAAAACGGCCTTCTGAAACCTTAAGGGCAATTTTATTGTCATCCGACAAGGCAGATTTACAAGACTTAAAAGCCAGCCACAACAAATAGGTACCGCCCACAATTTTTAAAGCAACAAAAAGCCACGCAAAGCTTATCATTAAGGCAGAAAGTCCGAGTGCGGCAACCACGCCCCACATCAATGAACCAACAATAACACCATACGCGAAACGCAGCCCAACAGAGCGCCCCAAAGACGCTGATATTTGGATAATAGCGAGCGTCGCAGGGCCGGGACTAGCAGTCCCGACAGCATAAGCTGCAAAAGCCACAAGTATGTTCGGCAGATATTCCATTTTCCCGATCATTCCTTTTTAGGTGAAGGCGCTTCCATCATAACAACGCCTTACTCTTGGCAAACACACGGCTATCATAAGGACTAGCCTTATTTCTTCAATCCCTGTATAAGCCGCGCCATGAATAACGATTTAAAAACTAGTAAGACTTCAAAAGTCGGCTTTGTCTCCCTTGGCTGCCCAAAGGCGCTGGTTGACAGTGAACGCATCCTCACCAAGCTTCGCTCTGAGGGCTATGAAATTGCGCCCGAGTATCATGGCTCTGATGTCGTGATCGTCAACACTTGCGGTTTCATTGACAGCGCGAAAGAAGAAAGCTTCAACGCCATCAAAGAAGCTATGAACGAAAATGGTAAAGTTATCGTAACCGGCTGCTTGGGTGTCGATGAAGGCGCAGTGCGTGAAGTCACTCCCGGCGTGCTCGCTGTAACCGGCCCTCAACAATATGAGCAAGTCGTCAATGAGGTACATAAGGCAGCACCACAGCCGCATGACCCCTACACACACTTAGTACCAGAAGCAGGCCTAAAACTTACACCACGCCACTATAGCTATGTAAAAATTTCAGAAGGCTGCAACCACCGCTGTAAATTCTGCATTATTCCAAGTTTGCGCGGTGATCTGGTTTCCCGCCCCATCCGGGCAGTACTCAGAGAAGCCGAAAAACTTGTTGAAGCAGGCACACAAGAGCTTCTAATTATCAGTCAGGACACGTCCGCCTACGGCCTTGACCGTAAGCATGCTACTGAAAACTGGAAGGGCAAGGAAATCCGCGCCCACATGACAGAACTTGCAAGTGCACTTGGTGATAACGGCGTTTGGGTTCGCCTGCATTATGTTTATCCTTATCCCCATGTGGATGATGTAATTCCTTTGATGGCGGAAGGCAAAATACTGCCTTATTTGGACATTCCATTTCAGCATGCCAGCCCCAAGATATTGAAGTCGATGAAGCGCCCTGCAAACGATGCAAAGGTGTTAGAGCGCATCAAAAAGTGGCGTGACATATGCCCTGAAATTGTTTTACGCTCCACCTTCATTGTTGGCTTCCCTGGTGAAACTGAAGAAGACTTTCAGTATCTATTGAATTGGCTTGAAGAAGCTCAGCTCGACCGGGTTGGCTGCTTCAAATATGAGGCCGTTGAAGGCGCTGTTGCCAATGAGCTCGCGGACCCTGTGCCCGAAGATGTAAAGCAAGAGCGATGGGAACGCTTTATGGCTGTCAGCCAGCGCATTTCTGCTGAAAAGCTAA
>CAXBKT010000195.1:0-5706 GCA_963976155.1 uncultured Kordiimonadaceae bacterium
CAAGTGAATGCCGGACAGTTCGTCCATACCGTGGTTATGGAGGCCCGCATCAAGCGCATAGCTGATCAGCATGGTGTCATCAATGGGTGAAAGCTCAATGCCCTCACGTGCTAAGATTGACATGTCATATTTAAGGTTTTGACCAATTTTTAGAACAGATGCATCTTCAAATAATGGTTTGAGCGCCGCTATTACATCGGCTTTTGCAAGCTGGTCGGGCATTTTTTCAGCGAGCAGATCAGTGGCATTACCGCCGTGACCTACTGGGATGTAACATGCTTTGCCGGGCTGCATGCTCATTGAAATGCCTACGAGGTCAGCGGCGCTTGGGTCAAGGCCGGTCGTTTCTGTATCAACAGCAACCTCGCCAGCAGTGTAAGCGTCCTGAATCCATTGTTGCAACGTTTCAATATCGGTAACGCAGCTATAATTTTTTTCTACTGTCTCGACTGCTTCACTAAGGACATCCGGCTCAAGACTGCCTCCCCACGCGTTCAGCACTTTAACGCGCAGTGAGCGAAAATCCTGTGCGTCGAAAAATTCGAGCAGAGGCTCCGGCTCTGGCAGTGTAAGGCTAAAGTCTTCAATTGGCACATCAATTGGTACGTTACGGTCAAGTGTCACAAGCTGCCGGCTAACGCGGGCTTGTTCTGCAAACTCGATCAGATTTTCACGGCGTTTGTTCTGTTTGATCTCGCCGGCACGCTCTAGCAGGGTATCCAGGTCGCCGTATTCATTGATGAGCTGCGCTGCGGTTTTGATGCCGATTCCGGGTACGCCGGGCACATTGTCGACGCTGTCGCCTGCGAGAGATTGCACATCAACAACCCGTTCTGGCCCTACGCCGAACTTCTCTACGACGCCGTCTGCTTCAATACGCTTGTTTTTCATAGCGTCGAACATGTCGGTATCTGAGTCTAAAAGCTGCATCAAGTCTTTGTCGGAACTAACGATCGTGACTTGCCAGCCTTTAGCACGTGCTTGTGTTGCATATGTGGCGATCAGGTCGTCCGCCTCGTAACCACGCATTTCAATGGATGGCAGGCCAAACGCTATTGTTGCTTCGCGGATAAGCGGGAATTGAGGTACTAGATCTTCTGGCGCAGGCGGACGGTTTGCTTTGTAATCCTCATAAATATCATTGCGGAAGGTTTTTTTGGCTGTATCGAAAATGATCGCGAGGTGGGTTGGTTTTTCGTTGTCTTCCAAATCCTGCAATAGCTTCATGATCATGGTTGAGAAGCCGTAAACCGCGCCTACAGGTGTGCCGTCGGAACGGGTGAGTGGGCGTTTAGAGTAGGCCATCGCATGATAGGCCCGGAAAATAAATCCGGATCCATCGATTAGATATAAATGTTCTTTGCCTGCCGCCACGTTGCGCTCCCCGCGTTATTATGAGTGGCCTGAAGGCCTTTATTATTTATATTTATTTGGACGTGTCGGCTGCGCCGCCTTGCAAAATAAAGCGCCGGTCACAATATGGGCAATCTATTTGGTCTTTTTCGTCCATTGTCAGATATACACGTGGGTGACCAAGGGCCCCTTGATCGCCGTCACAGGCTACCTTACGTGTATCAACAATTTTAGTTTCTGGTGCGTCTATCGTCATGAGGTTATTCTCTCTAGAAATTAATCTTGCCGAGGATTGATCCTTAGGCGCTCGGAGCTATTCTATAATACAAACCTCCGGCAGCGTACAAGGGATGCTATTGCTCGTGGAGTATAAAGATTTGAAGCCGACTATGGTAGGCTAATTAAAAGGATAAGTACGTGAGCGGTAATGCGATTGAAATCAAAGGTTTAAAGAAAGTTTATCGTGGCAGAGGTGCCTCAGAAGATAAACTCGCTCTTAAGGGCATTGATCTTGAAATTCCGCAGGGGTCTATGTTTGGACTTTTGGGCCCAAACGGCGCAGGTAAATCCACCACAATCAATATTCTTGCTGGCCTCGTTAATAAAACAGAAGGTAGCGCCAAAATTTGGGGTTTTGATATTGATGAAAACCCCCGGAACGCGCGCGCAAACATTGGCGTCGTGCCACAAGAGTTAATGTTTGATGCCTTTTTTTCACCGCGCGAAATGCTGGAAATGCAGGCAGGCATGTACGGTGTGCCAGCGCGTGAACGTCGCACAGACGAACTGCTGAAAGCAGTGCATTTGTATGATAAGGCAGATGCCTATTCTCGCTCGCTTTCTGGCGGTATGAAGCGCAGGTTACTAGTTGCAAAAGCTCTTGTGCACAATCCACCTGTTCTGGTGCTGGATGAACCTACGGCGGGTGTTGACATTGAGCTTAGGCAGCAACTTTGGGATTATGTCCGCGAGCTGCATGCGCGTGGCACAACGGTTGTGCTGACGACCCACTATCTTGAAGAAGCTGAGGAGCTTTGCGACACAATTGCCATCATTAATCACGGTGAAGTGGTATGTTCGGAACCAACCAAGCAGCTTTTAAAGCGTATTGACGAGAAAGAAATTGTTATTCAGGTGGCTGAAACACTGTCAGCCGTACCGACAGGGTTGTCCGGCTTTAAAAGTGTGCTTAAAAATGAACACCAGCTTGCCATTCAGATTAACCAGAGCGACGCCAATGTTGGGGCCGTGCTCGCGGCGGTACAGTCCGCTAAACTGACGATTAATGATATTTCGACGAACGAAACAGACCTTGAAGATATCTTTTTACAGCTCACCAGCAATAAGGATAACGCTGCATGAAACGTGTCTATGATGTTGTGATTGTGGGGTCAGGTGCAGCAGGATTAACTGCAGCGCTGAAACTCGCGCCGCATATGCGGGTCGCTGTTTTATCGAAAGGTGAAATCTCTGGCGGCTCCACACGCTGGGCACAGGGCGGCATTGCAGCGGTGCTGGAGGCGACTGACAGTATCGAGTCCCATATTGAAGATACGCTGGTTGCAGGGGCTGGCTTGTGCGGCGAGGACGCAGTACGATTTGTTGTTGAACGCGGGCAAGAGGCCATCGATGCGCTCATTAAACTTGGTGTGGAATTTGACCGGGTTAATCAGGCACACGAGGATGGCTATGATTATCACTTAACCCGCGAGGGTGGCCATAGTCACCGCCGAATTATTCATGCTGCTGATGCGACAGGCAAAGCTGTACAGAGTACTCTGAATGACAAGGTACGCGCAGCGCCCAATATTGATGTGTATGAAAACCATGTTGCGATTGATGTGATCACTAACCGGCACCTTGAAAAGCCAGGCTCTTACAATGATCAGGCGCACGGTGTTTATGTACTAAATATGGATAAAAGCCGGGTAGAGACATTCTCTGCACGTGCAACTATTATCGCGACAGGCGGGGCTTCCCGCGTGTATCTCTATAGCAGCAACCCTGATGCCAGCACGGGTGACGGCATAGCGATGGCATGGCGGGCAGGGTGCCGTGTCACCAATTTAGAATTTAATCAATTCCATCCGACCTGTTTGTATCATCCAGATGCGAAGACATTCCTGATTACAGAGGCGATGCGGGGTGAAGGTGCTTATTTGCGCGGTAAAGACGGCGAGCGGTTTATGCCGGATTATGACAAGCGTGCCGAGCTTGCACCGCGTGATGTTGTGGCGCGTGCGATCGATAGTGAAATGAAGCGCACCGGTGCCACCAATATGTGGCTGGATATTACCCATAAAGATGCGGATTTTGTTGTTTCACATTTCCCAAATATTTACAGGCACTGTTTGGCGCTCGGTATTGATATCACCAAGGACCAAATCCCTGTGGTGCCAGCTGCGCATTATACATGTGGTGGTGTGCATATTGATATGGCTGCGCGCACGGACCTGAACCGGCTGTATGCAATCGGCGAATGTGCACACACTGGGCTTCACGGTGCAAATAGGATGGCATCTAATAGTCTGCTGGAGTGCTTGGTGATGGGGAACGCGGCAGCAGAAGACATTTTAGCCAATAAGGACGAAATGGGCGCACCCGCATTTGTACGCACTTGGGATGAAAGTAAGGTTACCGATTCAGACGAGGAAGTGGTTGTTAGCCATAACTGGAATGAATTGCGGCGTTTTATGTGGGATTATGTTGGTATTGTACGTACAGACAAACGATTGGCCCGCGCTAAACGGCGCGTTGATTTGCTCGCGGGGGAAATTCAGGAATATTACGGTAATTTCAGGGTGACTGCCGACTTGTTAGAACTCAGAAATCTTGTAACAGTTGCTGACCTGATTGTGCGCTCTGCTCAGATGAGAAAAGAAAGTAGGGGCTTACACTTTACAGCAGATTATCCAGAACTGTTGGAGGAGCCGCTTGAAACTACTTTGGTACCTTTTGGGCGGGCAGTTTCGGACAGAGTTGCCTGAACTATTTAGGTTTAAAAGGTTACATAAAGAAAAAGGCCCAGATAAACTGGGCCTTTTTTAATATTCATGTGAATATCTTTTACTCGATACCAAACTCAATACTGAAAGCCTTAATTTAGTGACCAGTTGAGGGGTAGAACAAAAGACAATTCAGTCTGGCCGTCTGGAAGCGATGGAAGCGGGTTCAGACGCTCAACTAATTTGGGGATTTCTTTATCCAGCACGCTTTGGCCCGTTTCTTCCACAATCTCATGGTTTGTGATGGCACCGTCAGCTGCGACAGTGAGGCGTACTTTTGCGCGACCTTCAATTTCACGAGCGAGTGCAGAACGTGGGTATTTTTGTTTTTTCGCAACTTTCTTAACGACAGCTTTTTTCCAGCCATTCATGTCCAGCGCCTGTGCTGGTGCTGATGCCATGCCGAAAGCTAGTGTAACTGTGAGTGCCACAAAGAGTTTATTTAAATTCTTAAACATACTTTTAAATCCATCTTTTTGATGTGTTTTCCCGCCAGTCTTTCGGTGCATCGTGCTCGTCTTTCTGGTTTGGGTTCTTGCGGCAATTTATATGGGCAGGCTGTTAACCAGTGGTAATCAAAAAGATAAAATTTTATCCAACTGTAAGAAAAATGCATAAAACGTTGAAATATAAAGATAAAAAAATAAAAAAAAGTATCTAAAATTTTAACTAAACCCTAGGTGGTGAGGTTTTTAGCTGCCAAAAGTGTTTGTTTGTTAACAAATTAAAATGCTGTAAATGGCACTTGCGCGAATCTATTCAGAAGTGTAGTGTCCCCGCCGAAACATACGTTTTCGGCACCCGTAGCTCAGCTGGATAGAGCGCTGCCCTCCGAAGGCAGAGGCCAGAGGTTCGAATCCTCTCGGGTGCGCCATATTTTTCAATAACTTATTTGAAGTTCAGGTTTTGTTGAAAAGTACTGGGGCACCTATAGGGCACCTGAACAAGCGAAATTTCTTTCTCGACATACATATACGTATGCCCTTTTTTAAGCTGTGCTAATTGGTCTGAGTTGGCTTTTGTACACTAAGAGTAACAGGGCGAAGTATCCATCGGTTCGTTCCTTCAGCAAATATGTCCAATTTTCATGCTTTTGGGCTAAAGATTTGCGTATTGTCAAAGTAACTATCCATGTTTACGTTCAAGTACATTTCAGATTTGGGGAAGAGTGAATTTTAGATTATGTCTTTTGGCCGGAATAGTTTTATCAGTAAGCCGTTTCTGCGTTCTGTATGGAAACTCGAGTACGACGCATTTAAGGGATCAGAGCGTGAGCAAAGTCTTGAGAAGGCTTTGTCCGTCGTCGAATGATTTGGGCTTAGTTTAGTATTTTATTATTGGAGGCTTT
>CAXBKT010000196.1:0-5701 GCA_963976155.1 uncultured Kordiimonadaceae bacterium
TCAATTTAAGCTCCGTAGCACATATCACCACGAAAAGCCTTTAAAAAACAAAGCCTGTCTCTTTTTCAAAGCCAGGAAGTTGCTGTACATTTGCGTCAAACAAATTACGTCCAACTGCTTTACCCTGTTTCATTTCTAGGATATGGGCCCGACCAACCCCACCTTCAACCTTAACGCAAACTAATCGCCCACCTTCTTTGAGTTGCTTGATTAATTTTGCAGGTATTTCATCCACCGCGCCTTGCAAATATATCACATCAAAAGGCCCCTGTTTGGCGACCCCTTCATTTAAAGCCCCCTTTACAACGGCAACATTCATTACATCCTGTTCTGAAAGTTTCCGTTCAGCGGCGTCAGCAAGGGTTTCGTCTTCCTCAAGCGCAACAACAGCATCAGCAAGGCCTGCAATTACAGCAGAAGAATAGCCAGTCGCACAGCCAACATCCAAGACCAAGTCTGTCGCCTTGATATCTGCGGCGACCAAAAGCCGGCCAAAAATAACAGGCTCCATCAAGTACCGAGTATCTGAAACAGCCAAATCTTCGTCAACATATGCAATAGAGCGTTTCGCTTTAGGAACAAACCGTTCCCGAGGAACAGCCCTGATGGCTGCAATAATACGCTCGTCATTCACCTCATTTGGGCGAAGCTGACAATCAATCATGTGGGTGCGTGCTGCTGCAAAGTCGCTCACGAATTTTCACCTTTATAATCTTAATAAGGAATCACGCCTGCTTTATACGGATGGAACACCAAAGAAACAATGCGTTTTACAATGAAACTTATCAGTATTTATAAGCATTCAGTAATAGATAGGCAATGCCGGCTTTAAAAAGGCCGGGTCTCAGCATTTTATCGCTCTATTTTCCCCATAGTTATATCAGCCCCTGCTTCTGGGCTACCTGCCCCAATATCGAGATATTGGCGTTCTAATAACTTAATATTATTATAGTCAACAGAACCAAACTCTGCCTGAATAGCATCATCAGTAAGGACTGCGCCAGCCCCAACAAAATACCGTGTTTTCCCTTCATTATCAGTCAGGGGAAGTTGCACAGTTCTATACACAAAAGGCCGGCCTTTTAAGTTAACTGCCTGTCTGGTTATCACACCTGCACACGGGCAACATCGCAAATTATTGTAATATTCGCGTTCGGAAGGCAGTAACTGCGGGGGTAACACTTCAAAAATATTATATTGAGTTAAGTCTTTACCTAGAAGCTGCTCTAGTCGTGTCCCGGCCTGTAATATTCTAAGTTCGTTGGCACTTACCCACTCACTCATAAATATTTCGGCAGCATAGGTAATCACGCCAACTATGGAAAAGTCAGCTTTTCGGGGGCACAGACTGCCATCCATTCGAGGCAGGCGCCGCCAATACTCCGTAAGAGCATTTGTCGCATCTGAAAATTGAGGTGTCGTCAAAACGTCCAACATCCCTCAGGCCTTTCTTCACTCAACTCATCACGGCAGGCCTGTATCCATAAAAACTACTCCATACCAAAAATGCTATACGCTACTAGCACTTAAAGAAGCGTTACGAAACAAACTAGTTAGGAGCCTTCAGGGCTGCCGGGGCGCCTCGATCATACGCATACTAGGGTTACGCACAACTTAACGCTCTGTCACTTTTTTACACCATCCCTGCTAAATAACCGACACAGCTCATGAAACCAATAGCTAAAAATGGTTGTATAATAAGACTTTAAGGCGAGTACCCTTTTTGACTAGCAGGTAAAGATACAGGCTCAACATTTACAGCTAGACCACGACCTAATCCACTTGAGCGTGAGAACAAAAAAAACAGAACTAATTTATGTGCAAAAGCCCCTTGACCCATATCAGCATGCTATATATACGGTTCGAACACCATGTGAGGCGCGATGGCGGAGTGGTGACGCAACGGATTGCAAATCCGTGTACACGAGTTCGATTCTCGTTCGCGCCTCCACTTTCCAAAAAACATCATAAAACAATCCCCCGGCTAAATGTTTGTTCGAACTTCCTTAAACCGGGCAGCACATACTTGTATTAGTGTTCCGCTTGAAAAATTCAGTTCTAATCAAGAGGAAAAGCCGCCCTTATCTGCCTGGCGGCGCTCCCGCGCAAAAAAAGATTACAAAAAATGTATTTTGTACTTGGCAGGCGAAAAAATTTGAGTATAAAGGCCCCACTCCAACGCGGGACACACTCGCTGACGAGTTACTGATCCGCCTTAGCTCAGTTGGTAGAGCAATTGACTGTTAATCAATGGGTCGCTGGTTCGAGCCCAGCAGGCGGAGCCAATAAGATAAGGACTTAGCTGCATGTCAGCTAGGTCCTTTTTCTTATGGACCCCTCGCCTTCCTCATGGATCTCCGCCTAATGCGGTACAAATTCACCACAACCTCCAAAAATCATATGAAACACAGGGGCGGCACAGCTTTGGCACCCTTGAAACTCACTGTGAAGCACACTAGTATTTGTACAACTGATTATAGGTCGCTGCACAGCAAAGATACCTCCCCGTTTTTCCTAGTGCCCGACAAACATATTGGACTTAGATCAATGAATAAGTTTTCTCTTTTAATCCTTAGTGCAACCAGTGCCCTTATTGCTGCGCCCACAGCCATAGCAGAAGACCATTTTTATGGCGGTTTCGAATTTGGGCTGAGCCATGCTCCCGGTTCAAAACTAAACCGTGCCGCAGACAATTTACGCTTGGATGTTAAGAAAGAAACAAGCCCGGTAGGCGGACTTTATTTCGGTAAAAAGGTTGGCAGCCGCCGATTTGAAATAGAGTATTTGCTTCGCCGTAATAATTTCAAAAGCGTAGATGTTCTTCGTTCTGGCACTTCTGGTCTAACGGGCAACTTATCTGCTGACGGTGTCCAGAAAAAAGACAGCCTAATGGTTAACGGATGGCAGCGCCTTGCTGGAAGCGACATCGACTGGTCGTTGCTCGCAGGTGTTGGTGTTGGTATGACCAACGTAGCCATCTCTGACCTAACCACAAACGGGACTAGAATAGCAAACACAAGCAAATGGGTGCCATCCGTACAAGTTATGGCGCAGGTTGTAAAACCTTTCGGGCAAGGTCTGGAAGCGGGCATTGGCTATCGCTATCTACATAATTTTAAAGAAGAATTTTCCTCTTCTGCCTTCGATTATAAATCTTTCCAACATGAAATATTTGCTCGATTAAGCTGGCGTTTTGGTGCTGACGCGCCCAAGGCTGCCGCGCCAGAGCCAATGCCTGCCCCAGCACAAAAACCGGTAGCTGTACAAGTAGCACCCAAACCAACGCCTGCCCCCGTCCCTGCTCCAAAACCAGTTGCGCCAGCTCCACTACCTGCGCCTTTCATCGTCTATTTTGATTTTGACAAAGACGCAATCACTGGCACAGCCGCGAAAACGATTGCTGATGCAGCCAAGGCATACCACTCTTTCAAAGCCATCGAAATTGTTGCGACAGGTCATGCCGACCGCGCTGGTAGCGTCCGTTACAACGAGGTACTCTCAGAAAAACGCGTTGAAGCTGTGAAGGCTGCCCTTGTTGCAGAAGGTGTGCCAGCAAACAAAATAAACAATAAACATGAAGGTGAAAGCAACCCAAGCATCAGCACTGATGACGGTGTCCGCGAGCATAAAAACCGCCGAGTTGAAATTAAATTTATTCGCTAAATTAACATCTATTAAAGAGTGGGGGCATACTCCACTCTTTAATCAACTTCTGCATTGCATAGCAGGACGTTCATACCGTACCGGCAGCATTGTAATTAGCATAACAGGGTGCGCGGATTTCGCCGAAAACTGCGCCGCAAGACGCGCCCTATTACAAAATTGGCTGACCTTGGTACTTTCGTAAGAAACACGCTTAGCCACCTCTGACATATGCCCTTGGACAGAACCTGCCCCTGTACGCGACAAATAGGCAGCCAACGGTTTAGCACTCTTAACGAGAAAGGGGCGGTTTTCTTTCACAAAACTGCTATATAGCATCGAAAAGTCGGCTTCGCCGTTGCTGCGGCACTGAAGGGCGGCCACCTTCAACTGTGTTTCAACAAACCGTACTTTATCTGCTTCCAGCTCTAGTGACCGAATACAGGCTTCCGCCGCGAAACCTGCTTGTCCCCCCAATAACACTGAAACTACAATGGCGTTGCCTATGCGCCGCTTTAACTGCCTGAACATGATACTCACCTGACTGATTCGAAGTTTTCACGAATCAGTGTGAAGGCCAGATATGAAGCAATTCTTAAAGTCACAATTCATCAAAAATTTACATAAAATTTTAATATATATGGATAAATTTCTCTACCTATCATAATTAGTGAAGAAAATAGCCTCATGAGTGAGACGGTTGATTTAGTGATACTGTGAACAAGTTTTATTTCAGGCTTGCCAAACAGCATAAATACCATAACCCTATGCGGCAAAACTTCTCGGGGAGGGAAATAGATGTTTTCAAAATGGTTTGAAATTACGCTCTGGAAACGGATCATGGGCGCTCTTGTACTTGGCGTTATTGTCGGTGCATTTTGGGGGGAAGGTGCTAGCAGCATAGATTGGCTCGGGCAAATCTTTCTTCGCCTCATCCGCATGATTGTTGTACCACTCGTCTTTATTACCTTGGTGGCTGGCGTTGTCGCGATGGGCGATCCCAAAAAACTTGGCTCTCTTGGCGCCAAAACAATGGCTGCCTACATGGGCACAACTGTTGTTGCCATTACTATAGGCCTAACACTCGCTGCAATTATACAGCCGGGTGTTGGTGTTAGTTTAGCAGGCGTCATTCCAAACCCAGACGTTGGAAGCAACGCTGCTTCTCTTCAAGCTAGGCTGCTGGCCATTATTCCAACAAACCCCGTTCAGGCGCTTGCTGAAGCAAATATGCTCGCCATTATTTTCTTTGCCCTAATGGTAGGTGCAGGTGTTTTACTTGTAGGAAAAAAGGCAAAACCCGTTGCCGACGTGTTTGAGGCTGGTTCAGATGTGATGCTCAAAGTCACGCACCTTGTCATGGAAGTTGCGCCGTTCGGGGTCTTTGCACTTATTGCTGGTGTTGTTGGCACAGGCGGTATCGGTAAGCTTCTCGAAGTATTCCCGCTTGTCGCTACATTCGTTAGTGCATGCTTTATCCATATGATTTTCATGCACACTGTGATGATGAAATATGTGCTAAAGTTACCTGTTATGCGCTTTTTTCAGGGAATTCGGGGTGCGCAATTAGTCGCCTTTTCCACGTCTTCAAGCTCAGGCAGCCTACCTGTAACAATGACTGTTGCGGAAGAAAATCTTGGCGTCAAAAAATCAGTAGCGTCTTCAGTATTACCCCTCGGTGCCACGATCAACATGGATGGATCAGCAATATATGTTGGCGTTCTAGCCGTATTCGCCGCCCAAATTTTTGGCATCGACATTGGCTTTGTGGACTATTTACTGATTGCACTTGCCACAACAATTGCTTCAATTGGAACAGCCGCTGTACCCTCAGCCTCCCTCTTTCTTCTTGCCGGCGTGACAGGCGTGTTCGGCATTGACGGCGCCCAAACGGCGCTCATTGTTGGCTTCATATTCCCATTTGATAGGCCGCTCGACATGCTCCGTACTGTTGTGAATGTTACGGGCGATCTTTCCGTCAGCACTGCCGTTGCCAAATGGGAAGGCGAGTTGGATGAAGACGTTTTCCGCGCAGCACCCGTAGATTAATGTAGGAAAG
>CAXBKT010000197.1:0-5673 GCA_963976155.1 uncultured Kordiimonadaceae bacterium
GCGGGCTTTATAATATCATCATCACTGAGGTGCCGTATCAGGTTCAGAAGTCTAAGCTGATTGAGAAGATTGCCGACTTAATATCTGATAAGAAGTTGCCAATTCTTGCGGATGTTCGTGACGAATCCGCTGAGGATATTCGTATTGTTCTTGAGCCCAAAAATCGGACGGTTGATGAAAAGGTGTTGATGGAGAGCCTTTTCAAATTAACCGACCTTGAAATCAGGTTTTCACTTAATTTGAACGTGATTGCGTCAGACAATCGACCTAGGGTTCTTTCGCTCAAGGAAACTCTGGATAGTTTCCTTGATCATCAGATTGACGTATTGCTGCGCCGAAACCGTTTTAGACTTGATAAAATTGAACGCCGGCTTGAAATTCTTTCGGGCTATCTCATCGCCTATCTTAACTTGGATGAAGTTATTCGTATTATCCGGGAAGAAGATGAAGTGAAGTCATGTTTGATGACGACCTTCAACCTTACAGATATGCAGGCTGAAGCTATCTTGAATATGAGGCTTCGTGCCCTCAGGAAACTTGAGGAAGGCGAAATACGAACTGAACACGCCAAGCTTGAAAAAGAACGCTCTAAGATTAAGGCTCTGATTAAATCCCCTGAGCTACAGTGGATTGCTGTTGGTGATAAGCTTGCAGATATAAAAGAAAAATTTGGTCAAGATACAGAGTTGGGCATGCGGCGTACACGTTTTGGCGACGCGCCTACTATTGAGATTATGCCGATTGAGGCAATGATTGAAAAAGAACCAATCACTGTGGTCTGTTCTAAACGGGGCTGGATACGCGCTATTAAGGGCCATACTAAAGCAGAGGAAGTTCTTAAATATAAAGAAGGTGATGAGGAAAAATTCCGCTTCCACGCCTATACTACCGATAAGATATTCCTATTTGCCACGTGCGGGAAACTTTTCACTCTAGGCGGCGATAAACTACCGGGGGGGCGTGGTAACGGCGAACCTGTACGCTTGATGGTGGATATGGATGCGAACGATGAGGTTATTGCTTTATTGCCTGCAGTAACGGGCGGTAAGATGTTTGTAGCGTCCTCCATTGGTAAAGGGTTTATTGTGGAGGCTGATCAAGCGCTCGCAATGAAAAAGGGCGGTAAGCAAATCCTTAATTTACCGGGTGATGCTGTCGCAACGCATTGTATACCTGTGGACGGTGATAGTGTTGCTGTTATTGGTGACAATAGGAAGCTCTTAGTGTTTGGCCTTGATGAACTGCCAACAATGGCGCGAGGGCAGGGCGTAACGCTGCAGCGATATAAGGACGGTGGTCTTGCTGATGTATTGATATTCCATAAAGACGAGGGCCTCACATGGCCAATGGGCGGGGCAAGTGACCGCTGGCGCACAGAGACGGAACTTGCGCCTTGGACAGGTAAACGTGGCAATGCGGGGCGTCTACCACCGATGGGTTTCCCGAGGAACAATAAATTCCGCTGATTGTTTGAAAATCTAATGATTAGCTATAGCTAACTAAAGGCACCTCCGATTATCGGTTGGTGCCTTTAGTTTTTACTGAGGGAAGCAAGATGATCAGAGAAAACTTGGCGCGTTGGCATGAAGTTATTGAGACGCAGAATACTAAGCTCCTTAGCGATTTGTTGGCTGATGATGTTGTGTTTTTTTCGCCAGTAGTTCACAAGCCGCAAAAAGGTAAGGCGATAAGTTTTCTATATTTGTCAGCTGCGTTTACGGTTCTTGCTAATGATGACTTTGAATACACCGGCGAGTATCTCGCAGAGACGGCGGCGGTGCTGGAGTTCAGAACAATCATAGATGGGATTGAAATTAACGGTGTTGATATGATTACTTGGAATGCTGAGGGAAAAATCAGCGAATTCAAGGTCATGTTACGCCCATTAAAGGCGGTTAATAAAGTCCATGAACTAATGGCTGGAATGTTAGAGAAAATGGCCCCTTAAAGTGGAAAGACCGAGCACAAGGCTCGGTCTTTCTGGTTCCATTTGGGAAGGAACCAATCTGCCCGGAGAGGCAGTATTCTTTTAGCTAGGCTTAACCATGCAGAATGCGTTAAGTTTGTTGCCGTCTAGATCACGAAAATAGGCAGCGTAAAATCCCATGCTTTCATCACCGCGGAAGCCGGGCTTTCCTTCACAGGAGCCGCCGGCTGCAAGTGCTGTTTCATAGACTTTTTTAACCATATTCTGGTCTTTTGCTAGCAGGGCAACCATTGTACCGTTACCAGCTGTAGCTTTTTCTTTGTTGAAGGGTTTAGTTATTGAAAACCCGGGCTTGTCAGGAGCAGTACCCCAGACAACAAATTCACCAAAATCCATTGTACGCTGCGAACCAAGCTCTTTTAGAACTGTGTCATAAAATTCACAGGCTCTTGGAAAATCATTTGTCCCTACTGTCGTATAACCAATCATCATTCAACCTTCCGCGTTTGATTGTTTTAAGTGGTTCATACAATACACAAGATGGTGCCAATTACTGTCAGTATAAAGTGCGTTTTTATGTATATGAGCAATGCAGAATTGAATACAGGTAGTGTAAATACAACTAAAGTGCATGAGGGGATAGAAAGCCTAATATTTTATCCGCAGTTACAAGACCCGAAGCGCGGGATATCTCTTTACCGTCAGCAAATATGATCAGTATGCCAGTTCCGCGAATGTTGTACTTCTGTAGGAAATCTGGATCACGTTCGTAGTCGACGCGAATGGCACGTATATTGGGGGCCTGGCTTTCCTCAATCAGCGTTTCAAAAGCTTTATGCTGCAGTAGGCACGTTGGGCACCAAGAAGCGTAGACTTCTACGAGGAGAGGCTCACCGCGCTCAAGTAACTCTTCAAAACGAGGCTGACTGTACTCTTCCCAACCGGGAAGAATAGGGTCCGACAGCCGCAGGTTCATATAAATGAGGTTGCCCCACAGTGCAGCTATTATTAGCCCTGAGATACCGATGCTTTTCCATACTTTGGTAATTTTTATATTCATGAAAAATCAAGTACAGCGCTTAATGCAATACTCCAAATGAACCTGTTGTGATCTGTTGTTGTCGTTAGAATAATTTCCCAGGTAACCAAGTTACAAGCTCAGGATAGATGGCAATTAGAGCAAGGGCGACAAGCTGGATAATCACAAAGGGGAAAACACCTTTATAGATAGCAGTTGTAGGTATGTTTTCAGGTACTACGCCCCTTAGGTAGAAGAGGGCAAAGCCAAAGGGCGGCGTAAGAAAGCTAGTTTGCAGGTTCATTGCCATCAAGACGCCGAGCCAGATTGGCCCGTAGGTTCCGTCCATCGCGAGAAGTGCAGGCGCAACAACCGGTACAACAACAAAAGTGATTTCAATAAAGTCTAGAAAGAAACCAAGAATAAACATAAGGATCATTACGAGTAGTACGGCAGTGAACTGGCCACCGGGCAGACTATGTAGCAAATCAGCAATAATCTCGTCGCCGCCTAACCCCCTGAAAACAAGCGAAAACAGACTCGCACCGATTAGAATGCCGTATATCATTGTTGAAATACGCACTGTTGAGCGCATCACTTCACCGAGCACCCCACTTTGGTGGGTCGTCCAGAGAGCTTTTGTTAGTCCGGCAACGAACAATAGAGTCAGAGCAATCGTTGCCCAGAATGCTATCTGATCGCCAGTTGGTACAAATTGCCTTTGCATGCGGAGGTCAGCTGAGCTGGCGATAAGAAGAATTGTAAGTAAAGCCACAAGAGTAATGATGACGTAAGTCTTGCTATTGCCTTGCCTTGCAGCGCCCAGAAGAATGGCACCGATGGCACCAACTGACGCTGCTTCAGTAGGTGTAGCTATTCCTGACAAAATAGACCCAAGAACGGCAATGATCAAAACAAGCGGTGGTAATAAGGCAATAAACAGGCGCGTATAGAAACGAGCGTTTAGAATATCTCCTTCTTCCTTGGGGATAGCAGGGCTTGTCTCCGGTTTCAAAATTGCCATTGCAATTTGGTATGTAATATAGAGACCTACAAGCGCTAGGCCTGGAATAAGTGCGCCCGCAAACAGTTCTCCGGCACTCATCGGTGTGGGTGAGAATATCCCTTTATTGAGCTGGGCTTGTTGCCAGGCTGAGGACATAACATCCGCAAGCAAAATAAGTACGATAGAGGGTGGGATGATTTGGCCGAGAGTACCGGCTGCTGCAATAGAGCCAGTTGCAAGTGAAGTATCATAACCACGGCGTATCATAGTTGGCAGCGACAAGAGGCCCATTGTGACAACTGTTGCGCCGACAATGCCTGTTGAAGCAGCTAGTAGGGCGCCAACTATCGTAACGGATATACCAAGCCCGCCGCGCAGAGTGCCAAACAGTTTTCCCATACTTTCAAGCAGGTCTTCCGCCACATTAGATTTTTCCAGCATGACACCCATGGCCACAAAAAGAGGAATGGCAAATAGCAATTCATTACGAATTACATTGCCAAATAGCCGATTTGGCAGAATTTCTAAGAAAGAGAAATCTAGAATGCCTGCTGCATTTCCAATTAAACCAAAAAGTAGGCCAACACCGCCAAGGGTGAAGGCGACAGGAAACCCTGTTAGCAAGAAGGCAACTAAAACAGCAAACATGCTGAGTGTAAGAATAAGCGACATGTCCATAGTTTATTGAGCTCTCATCGCTTTAAAGTTACGCAGGAGGCTTGCGACAACATGGAGGGATAAAGTTAGGGGAAACAGTATGAGGGTTGTTTTCAGTAAATAGATAAAAGGCAGCCCGCTAGATTCTATACTGGTTTCCATAATGCGCCAGCTATCCATCATGTACGGAATAGTTGAATGTGTAAAAAGCCACAGAAAGGGAATTAATAAAAAGAGGGTTCCATAAAAGTTCACCGCGGCTTTTTTATGCTCTGCAAATTTTCCATAAAATAGATCTACGCGGACGTGTTCATCCTTGAGGGCTGTGTATCCGGCACCGCCAAGGAACATTGCCGCGTTTATATATTGCAAACTTTCCTGCAACTGGATCGAACCAATTTTGAAAACGTAAACCATTATTACGACAGAAAACTGCACAAGTATAAGCAGAAGAGGCAAAATAGAAAGTATCTTGCCGCTATATTCGAGTGCTGCATCCAGTTGTTCAGGAAGGCGCATCTGTATTGATAGGTTACTCACTCGTGAGGCTGCGCGCATACATGAATGCTTGTTCCGAAACAGCGCCCCAACGTATACTCGCTACGCGGGATGCGCTAAAGCTATCAAATACTTTCTTGGTGAAATCATCACCGTTTGCAGCATCGGCTAATACTTCAGCTGAAACTTTAGATAATTCAGATAATATGCTGTCATCAAATCTTTTTAGCTCAACACCATGGTCATTGGTAAGCGTATTAAGAGCGCGCCCATTATTTGCGTTAAATTCTGCGAGCATAGCATCATTTTCCGCGGCAGCGGCATGGGCAATAATAGCTTGGTCTTGTGCGTCCATATCTTCCCATAGGTCTTTGTTTAAGCCGAGACTTAAAGTCGTGCCTGGCTCATGGATGCCGGGGTAATAGTATTTTTTAACAATAGTATGAAAGCCAAATGCAAGATCATTCCACGGGCCAACCCATTCGGTAGCATCAATATTACCCTGGCTTAGGGCTTGGAAAATTTCACCGCCCTGTTTTGTAACAGGTGTTGCGCCTAAACGTTTCA
>CAXBKT010000198.1:0-5659 GCA_963976155.1 uncultured Kordiimonadaceae bacterium
GCCGTGGCAAAGGCGATAAGGGTCGGGTCGGTGCTGCGCATAAGCTCTTTCATATCGAATGCCGCGCCCCTATAACGCCCCGAGGGGCATTTGCGAGAAGAAATGCGGATGCAAAAACCAGTCTGTTTCGAGTAAGCTCGAAGATGACACTATATTTGGCCAATTTTGCGGCGGAACAGGTTTTAAAGAATGTCAAAAACTAAACAGTCCTATACCTATAAGTCAGCAGGCGTTGATATCGATGCAGGCGAAGCTCTTGTAGAAAATATCAAACCCCTTGCTGCTAGCACCCGACGTAGCGGCGCAGACGCTGACCTTGGTGGGTTTGGTGGATTGTTTGACCTGAAAGCCGCAGGCTTCACTGACCCTATTCTTGTTGCCGCTAACGACGGGGTCGGTACTAAGTTGAAAGTGGCGATTGACGCAGGTATTCATGATACTGTCGGTATTGATCTTGTTGCCATGTGCGTGAATGATCTTGTTGTGCAAGGCGCAGAACCACTATTGTTCCTTGATTATATGGCTACAGGACACCTGAACGTTGAACAAATGACCGCTGTTGTTGCAGGTATCGCCGAGGGCTGCCGCCAAGCTGGCTGTGCACTTATCGGCGGAGAAACGGCCGAAATGCCCGGCATGTATCATGGCGGTGACTATGATCTTGCAGGTTTTAGTGTTGGTGCTGCGGAGCGCGGAACACTCCTTGATGGTTCAACCGTTGCCGAGGGTGATATTCTTTTGGGCTTGGCTTCCAACGGCACCCACTCTAACGGATACTCGCTCATCCGTAGGATTGTTGGCGATAAAGGTCATAACTATTCCGATAAAGCCAGCTTTGCCGACGGCACCCTTGGTGAGGCCCTACTCGCGCCAACCAAAATTTATGTTAAAAGCACGCTTGCTGCGATCAAAGCTGGTTATGTGAAAGCGCTGTCACACATCACAGGTGGCGGTTTCCTTGAGAATATTCCACGGGTGATGCCAAAGAACACACTTGCTGAAGTTGATAGCGGCACATGGGTCCTTCCTGGTATTTTTGAGTGGCTTCAAGAAGAAGGCAATATTGAAACACGCGAGATGTCTCGCACCTTTAACTGCGGCATCGGGATGGTGGTTGTGGTGCCGGTAGAGCATGCGGCTGCGGCCACAGCTATTCTTGAAGAACACGGTGAGACCGTTTACCAGATTGGCCACATCACTGGCGGCAAAGGTAAGCCAAAGTGCCGGGTGACCGGTAAAGCAGGAACTTGGGGTGCTGCAGAGGACTGGTCAGCAATTACGGGCGAGGACTAGATACATGGCAAAGCTACGCCTCGGCGTTATGATTTCAGGGAGCGGTACAAATTTACAGGCGCTTATCGACGCCTGTAAAAGCGCTGACTATCCCGCTGAAATTTGTGTGGTGATCTCAAACCGCCCAAAAGCCAAAGGCCTTAAACGAGCACAAGATGCTGGGATTGAAGCCGTAGCTCTTGATCATAAAGAATATGCAGACCGCGCTTCCTTTGAGGATGCAATCCATGAATGCCTCAAAGAACACCGGGTTCAATTGGTTTGCCTTGCCGGATTTATGCGTATCTTAAACCCTGAGTTTGTAAACCGCTGGAAGGACAGAATGATTAACATTCATCCTTCCCTGCTGCCTTCATACAAAGGCCTACACACCCATGCGCGTGCTATCGAAGACGGCGTAAGGTTTGGTGGCTGTACAATTCACTATGTGCGCCCGGAAATGGACAATGGTCCAATCATTATGCAAACCGCCATTCCAATTGCTGCTGATGAAACTGAAGAGAGCCTAGCAGCCAAAACGTTAGCTTATGAGCACCAAATGTATCCTGCGGCTGTTCGTATGATAGCAGAAGGCAAAGCACGAGTGTCAGGCAATAGAGTTGTCTTTAAAGATGTTGAGCTTGGCAATTATGGTCTGATCAGCCCGATTGTCAGTTAGCTTTATGGGATACGTTGATAAACTTCTTTAACGTATCCATCCTCCTTACCTAAACCTAAAGCAACCAATGGGTAGGTCCCCTCTTGGGTGAGTATATCCCCTTCTATAGTGACCTTAAAACTCAACGACTTACCTTCATAGTTGGGGTATTTGCTGTAATCAACATGCTCGGTGTAGGTGGTGCCGTCGAACTCATAGCGGCCAGCCCCGCCACCAAAATTCTCGAAAGCGACGACTTTTTCATCGGTGCTCAAAGCATATGACGTAAAATTCGGCCGTTCGGGGCCTTTGGATGCAAACGCAAAATGACTATCTGTCATTATCTTCATCATTTGGTGTGTGGTTGGATCAAATGTTGGAAATGTGTTTTCCCCAACGATTAGTTCCGCAGACATCAACTGCCATTCACCTTGAAGAGAAATAGGGTCTGCTCTTAAAGGAATTGTTGTGAATATAAGACTAAGAAATATCTTGATCAGTTTTGACCTCAGCATTAAGCCGTTACCCTCTAATAATGAAAAGGCTATCATTTTTAGGGCAATCTATGGAGAGGCGCAATATAAAAGGGTCGACCAAATTGGTCGACCCTTTCTATAAGCTACCAGCCTAATAGCTCTCAGGCTGAATAAGTAGCTGGTTATTAACCAACAATCTCATTGCCAGCAAAGAACTGAGCGATTTCGATCGCTGCATTTTCTTCACTGTCAGAACCATGTACTGAATTTTCGCCGATAGAAAGAGCGAACTCTTTACGTACTGTGCCTTCAGCAGCTTCAGCTGGGTTAGTTGCGCCCATTACTTCACGGTGTGCAAGAACAGCGTTCTCACCTTCAAGAACCTGAACAACCACTGGTGCAGATGTCATGAACTCAACAAGTTCGCCAAAGAAAGGACGCTCGCTGTGTACAGCGTAGAAAGTTTCAGCTTGTGCAGTTGTCATTTGAATACGCTTTTGCGCAACAATGCGCAGACCAGCTTTTTCAAAGATCGCATTTACTGAACCAGTAAGGTTACGTTTAGTTGCATCAGGTTTGATGATAGAGAAAGTACGTTGCACAGCCATGTGACTATCCTTTTATCTGTCTGAGTCCATAAGCACTATGCTTTGGGCTACATATAAAGTTGATTCGCCGGCCTTATAACGGGATTGCGCGATAAAGCCAAGCCCCGTTTATTTGCCTTGTTATTTGTACGATTGCAGCGACCCCGCACATGTGATACTTGCCCTGCCATGCTGCATATAAATGACATCACGTATCGCATAGGCAACCGCCTACTGTTTGATCAAGCAACCGTTTCAATCCCGGTGGGCCATAAAGTTGGCCTCGTCGGTAAAAACGGCGCGGGTAAATCCACGCTTTTGAAAATGATTTTGCATGAACTTGCCCCAGAAGCAGGCTCAGTAAAAATTCGTAACAGAGCAATTATTGGTAATGTGGCACAGGAAGCCCCGGGCGGTGAGCAAAGCTTACTTGAAACGGTTTTACAGTCTCACAAAGAGCTTACAGCACTAAATGCGGAAGCTGAAACAGCGACTGATCCCCATCGCATCGCTGAAATTCATACGAGACTCGCTGACATCGGCGCTCATACGGCTGAAGCTCGGGCAGCCATTATCCTTTCAGGCCTTGGATTTGATGCAGAGGCACAAGCGCGTCCTTGTTCTAGCTATTCCGGTGGTTGGCGTATGCGTGTAGCACTTGCAAACGTCCTGTTTAACACGCCAGACCTGCTACTCCTTGATGAGCCAACAAACTATCTTGACCTTGAAGGTGTTATTTGGCTTGAGAATTTCCTTAAAACGTACCCTTACACAGTAGTAATTGTCAGTCATGACCGTGACCTACTTAATAAGTGTGTCACACACATTGTTCACCTAGAGCAAGGGAAGCTAAACCTCTATACAGGTGGATATGACCGGTTTGAGGAGCTACGTAGCCAAAAGATGGCGCACCAAATGGCGCTCAAAACAAAACAGGAAGCAGAACGCCGGCACATCCAATTATTTGTTGATCGCTTTAAGGCAAAAGCCAGTAAAGCGAAGCAGGCCCAAAGCCGTGTAAAAGCACTTGAACGCATGAAACCGATCGCAACAATGGTCGATTCGCACACAGTACCTTTCCATTTTCCTAATCCAGACCCTCTTTCATCTCCGCTTATAGCACTGGAAGGCGCTAGTGTAGGTTACGAGCAAGAAAAGCCGATTCTTAAGCACCTTGATTTGCGTATCGACATGGATGATCGGATCGCACTGCTTGGTGCCAACGGAAACGGAAAGTCGACCTTTGCAAAGTTGATTTCGCAGAAGCTGAAGCCGATGGAAGGAAAAATGCAAAAATCCCGCAAGCTTGGCGTGGGCTATTTTGCCCAGCATCAGCTTGAAGAACTCATTGGTAAAAATAGCCCATTAGACCATTTACGTGATTTGATGCCCGATGCGATTGAAGCAAAGGTGCGTGCGCGCCTTGGTGGTTTTGGTTTTGGCGCAGATAAAGCGGATAGGCCTGTAGAAAGTCTGTCTGGTGGCGAAAAAGCCCGCCTGATGTTTGCGCTTGCTACTTTCGGTAAACCGCAACTTCTGATTCTCGATGAGCCAACCAACCACCTTGATGTCGACAGTCGTGAGGCTCTTATCCACGCAATTAATGAGTATGACGGCGCTGTACTGCTTATCAGCCACGACAGACACCTTGTTGGCGCCTGCGTTGACCGTCTCTGGCTCGTAGAAAAAGGCGATGTGAAACCATTCGAAGGTGATCTGGAGGACTATAAGAACCACCTACTCCGCGAACGTTCAGGTGAACGTGCTGAAAAACGTGGTGGTAAAAGCTCTGATCAAAAAAAAGCAGCGCGTCAAGCGGCCGCAGAACTTCGGAAAAAAGTTGCACCTTATCGCAGGGCTGCAGAACGGGCTGAGAAACAGGTAGAGAAGCTGACTGCCCTTAAGATTAATCTTGATAGTAAACTTGCAAACCCAAAACTTTATGAACCCGGCCATGAAGACACGGTCGCAGAATATAGCCAAAAAGTAGCTGAGCTAGAAAACGAAATTTCTATTGCAGAAGCTGCTTGGCTTGAAGCAGAGGAAACATACGCAGCCTTTCAAGAAGCGGTGAATGAAGAAAGCGCTGCTTGACCTCTTCCAACTTTTCCTTTCTGTTGTGTAACAAAATTGGAAAAGTTGGAACTTTCTCATGCTTCAAGTTGTGAACAGCCTTATGCCTAGCTCTGCTTTTGCCCGATTCTTTGCCGTACTCAGCATTGCCATCGTTTTCATTTGGTTCGGCGGTTTGAATTTAGGCGGCGCGACAGAAGCAATTACGGGAAAATGGGTTTTCGCTCACCCTATTCTTAAAAACATTGCTGCTCCAACAATTGGCTATATGGTCCTTGCTCTAGGCGGGGTTCAAGTCCTTATTGGTCTTCTTATAGCCCTGCATGCTGTACCTGGCAGCACCAAACAGTATGCGTATATGGGCGTATTGGTTATCTCTATCGGCGCTCTTAGTTTAATGTTCACAAATCCTGTTTGGATCAACAGCCTTGGTGGTTTTCCAGCAATTGGGGCGGGCCAAGGTATTATCAAATATCTATCCATTGCCGGGCTGGCCTTATGGTTAATGGGAAATCGCTCAGCGAACACCATAATGCTACTAGGTATTATCCTTGTTCTTGCTTGGATAGGCGTAATGAAATTTACAGCTCCAG
>CAXBKT010000199.1:0-5609 GCA_963976155.1 uncultured Kordiimonadaceae bacterium
AACCTCGGCCTCGCGGATACATACGCATCTGATGTCACCGAAGCTGTAGCGGACGTAGACTTGGTTATGTTGGCTGTACCAGTTGGTGTCATGGGCGCTGTTGCTGAATCGATGGCTCCGAGTTTGAAGGTCGGTGCTATAGTAACTGATGTTGGCTCTGTTAAAGCGAGTGTGGTTAAAGCTGTTGCACCGCATATAAAGGACGGGGTGCATCTTATTCCTGGCCACCCTGTAGCCGGGACAGAAAAATCGGGCCCTTCTGCCGGTTTTTCCAGCCTTTTTGATGATCGTTGGTGTATCTTGACGCCGCCAAAAGATGCGAATGAAAGCGCTGTCGATGCGCTTAAATCGTTTTGGGAGGCGCTTGGGAGCCGTGTTGAGATTATGGATGCAGAGCATCATGATTTGGTGCTCGCCATTACTTCACATGTACCGCACCTTATTGCCTATAATATCGTGGGCACAGCAAATGATATGGAAGAGGTAACCCGCTCTGAAATCATTAAATATTCGGCTGGTGGTTTTCGTGATTTTACTCGAATTGCGGCATCGGACCCCACAATGTGGCGTGATGTGTTCTTGAATAATAAGGATGCTGTTCTCGAGATGTTAGGGCGCTTCAGTGAAGACCTTACGGCCCTTCAGCGTGCAATTCGGTGGGGTGACGGCGATGCGCTCTTTAACTTATTTACTCGCACGCGGGATATTCGCCGGCGTATTATTGATGCGGGGCAGGATGACCCAAATGCGGACTTTGGCCGTACGCATGAAGACTAAGGCTTAATCAATCACGCTTTCTAAGGGTAAAAGTGGAGTGCCGTTAGCGGACACACTTCCGTTTTGGAGCATAAGGCTGAGCACTCCTTGGTCGGGCAAATCATCCTCAAACCGAAGGCCGCCTTCTCGAAAGCGACGCGCGGCCTTATTCCCCTCAGTGATTGACAGGCTTGCACTACCAAGGGGCTGAAATTTTTCATCCAATGTAAGGCTGCCATTGCCTTTTATAGTGCCACCCCCTGCCATGATTGTTAACCGGTCTACTTCTATTAAACCACCTTCGTTGCTCCAGTTGGTCAACTGTTCTTTGGTCCAGTCTTTAATAACAGGGCCACTGATGCCGCCAATCAGGTCAAGAGTGTAAGCGTTGCCCCCAGCAGCCAACTTAAAGCCTAAGCGGCGTTCACTATATAAACCTGTTGACGCTTTCTCCTCGGTATCGCCGAAGCGTAGGAAGAATTGCCAAGTGTCCGGGGTATTGATTTCTAGGCCAGCAAATTGGGTGATAGAAAAGCCTTTGCTTGCGCTACTCTCGAAGGCAACTAATGTTTTGCCGTCATCATGTACTTTGTAACTGGCAAGCATAAAGTCACTGGTCAAGCGTGTACTGTTTGCTGCAGTAGATATTTGCAAGCCGTGTGTTTCGGCGAGCCAATGCTGAGGCGTCCACAGATGGCTGATCAACTGGATATTTTTTGCGCTTACATCTAATCCGCGTGCCCGGGTTTTTATTGTTAAGTCCTTAATGTCTACGGTAATGCGGTATGGAAAACCGCCATGCTCGATTTTACCGTGTTCAACAGAAACCCCGGAGTTGCGCCAAGCCGAGAGTAAGGCTACGACATCCTTTTCAGCTTGAAAAGCAGTTGTATACCAAAGCCCACTATAGACTAGGATTGCCAGAAACAATGTGCCAGCAAGAAGCTGGAATTGTTTGATCATGTTCTTGTCTCCGCGTTCAAGGCTGGCCGGATGGCTTCCTGAATGACAGTTACCAGATACTTGCTATATTCTCGCGCTAGCATTATCGGACTGATAGTAGCAGAAACAGGATAAGGCTGAATTGTGGCTTCAGGTAGGGCATGGCGAAATAAAATAATGCTGCGTTGAATATGATAATCAGCAGTTACAAGAATGATCTCTTTATAGCCTTTTTCTTTCGCCCAATTGGCCGTTTCCTCAGCATTACCTGATGTGTTGCCAGCCGCATAGTCTAGGTCAATACAGCAATTAAACAGTTTTGGGGCGGCGCCTGTTAAGGTTATGAGTTCTTTCTTGACCACATCAGGATGCACCCCTGATATCAACAGTCGTTTACCAGACCCATTTTGTAATAATTCAATACCTGCTTCAAGCCTTCCTTTGCCGCCAGTGAGAACAACAATAGCGTCAGCGTTCAGAGCATTTGGTTCGACCGGTTTTGGAAGCTTAAAAAAGAATAGGCCAAAACCGAGAGACCAAGCAATCACAAGGTAAGTTAAAAAGCGAATAAAGAGCCCAAGAGGTGCGAGATGTTTTTTCACTACAGCCTCTACATCATGTCCGAAAGGGCTTTTCGAACCGTAAACCGCGCCGTTAACATGGTTATTGCCGCAGCGGCAACCGGTAGGAGGGTTAGCCACCAAAGGTTTTCAGCAATAGGTAGACTGGCGCTGATAAGGCCTTGGCCCATGCGTTCTGCCATGCTTGATAAAAGCCAAAGAGAACCGGCTGCAAACAATACGCCTAGCAGGCCGCCTTTTAATCCGTGTGCTAAATACCGTACATCGAATGCCGTAGATATTGTACTGTCTTCAGCGCCCATAAAGTGCATGATTTCAATGCTGTCTCGGTGCGTTGCAAGCCCAGCGCGGCAACCAAATATAACAATAGCGACTGTCGATAAAATAACCATGATCACAACACCACCTAGCAGGAGTTGGATAACAACGGCCATATCAAGTATCTGTGCCATCCAAGCTTGATGGTCATCAAGTTGCGCTCCGGGTGCTGTTGCCCTTAGGCGCTCTGCAAGGGCCGCTGAATTAAGGGTTGTACCGGTTTCTAGTACAACTTCAATAAGCGTCGGGATTGGCAAGTTCGCCCCGATAGGCATGTCGCCCAGCCAAGGCGACAAAAGGGCCATGATTTCTGCGTCTGCGAGCACTGTAGCTTGTTCAATGCCGGGTGTGGCTTCAAGAAGGCGCAGTGCTGCGTCGGTTTGGCTTTGTCGCTCGGCTGCATCCTGTACGGCAATCTGAACGGTTAAGTTGGAGGCAAGGCTTGTACTCCAGCGTTCCAAGCCACTACCGATAGCGAGTGCACCAGTAAGCGAGAGTGTGCACAAGAACAGCATGACGCCAATCACCCAAGGCAGCAAGCCTTCCCGTAGGTTTTGGTCAGGTAAAAACTGAAGTGTGCGGCCCCACATGGCTATTGTCCCGGGTCAACGGGTTTGCCACCCGGTTCATGAGAAATCCCACCTTTGTCTAACCTTAGGATAGGTGCGCCAACCGCTTTTACAAGACTTTCATCGTGAGTGGCGACAACGGTTGTTGTGCCCTCTTTGTTAAGAGCAACGAATAGATGCATCAACCGACGCGACATTTCTGCGTCGACATTACCTGTGGGTTCGTCGGCGACTAATAGGTCCGGTTTGTTAATAATGGCTCTAGCGATCGCCACGCGTTGTTTTTCACCGCCCGATAGTGTGGCGGGGCGCGCATGCAGGCGGTCTTCCAAGCCCACCCATGAAAGCAGCTCTTCCACATGATCGGCCACTTGTGCTTTTTTTGCACCTTGAAGCCTTAAAGGCAGAGCAACATTTTCAAAAGCGGTTAAATGCTCGAATAGGCGAAAGTCTTGAAAAACAACCCCGATGCGCCGGCGAATCCGTGGTAAGGCATCTCGCTCTAGCGTCGTTAAATCTTTTCCAAAGAAGTTTACGAGTCCACGGGATGGGCGGTGTGCAAGATATAAAAGTTTTAAAAGTGTCGTTTTACCTGCGCCGGAAGGCCCCACAAGAAATTGAAAGGAGCCACGGTCCAGAGAAAAACTGATGTCGGTTAGGACTTCATTGCCCATTCCGTACCGCATTCCCACATTTTCAAATGTGATCATTCTTCGTCCTTATAAATTTCCGGCAGAATTGCACATGGGCTCTTCCGCGTCCAGAATATGTTCAATTGAACCGGATGCTTGTGTTTTTCATGTGGATTCATATAAACTTAAACAACATTGTAGAAATTGGTTAGATAATTACGAATTTTAAGCCTTCGGGCTGTTTTAGGCGGTCTTATGATCCTTGTTTGTCCAACGTGTGATGCGAAGTTTAAAATCCCGGACGGTGCAATCCCCGCCGCAGGGCGAACTGTGCGTTGTGCAAAATGTAAAAACAGTTGGCACGCGCGCCCTGATGACATTGTGCGAAAACAGGCTGCTGCTCGTGCTGCGGCTGCGCAGCCCGGTACACGCGCGCCTCGACCGGCTGCGTCAGCTCGGCCAGCGCCGAGACCGGTACCGGCGGCCTCACATCATGAAAACTTTGACGGCCAAGTGGGTCCCGCTGCTGCTGCAGAGGCAGAGGCGCTTCGTCGAACTGTGCGTACTGTTGTCGATGCTCCTGTATCTAGCCCAAAGGCCTCAATTCCTGATGATGATATCTTTGATGATGGCGGGGCACCTACTAGGCCGGTCTCGTCTGATGATGGAGATGACTTTGGTATCTCGGCTGCGGCGCGTGCGGCACTTGGCGATGATTTCGACGACGAGGGCATAGCGCCTGACGGGCTTGATGGCGAAGATTATGATGATGACGATGATGATTTTGTCGCACGCCGCCGTGCTGATCAGCGTCGACAAAGCGAACGAGATGCATCTGAGCGCAGACAGAAATTGGTCACAGGTGCGTGGGCAGGGCTGGTTCTGTTTTGGGTGATTACCTTTTATGTTTTTGTTTTTGAAAAAGAACGTATGGAGCACTATTTGCCCGGCACGCAAAGCTTTTACAGTATGTTTGAGGGGGTTTCTGACAAAGAGCGTTATGCACCTGAGGAAGGCGAGACATTAACTCCGTCCCCCGCGAAGGCTGAAGTTTATATTAGTGCGAAATTGGATAATACAAAAACCAAAGTTGAACAGGTGGATGGTAAAAGTGTGTTGATGGTACATGGTTTTGTTGAAAACCTTGGCACCACTGGCGCGAATGTGCCTCAGGTGTTGGTGCAGATTGTTGATGCTCGTAATAATGTTCTGGATCAGTGGGTTGCGGAACCGACGGGGCTTCTTATTCGTCGTGGTGGCAGAGTGAATTTTGTCACTAGCCGCGATGTGCCAGTTGGTATTGCCAGTGTTCAAGTGTCGGTTATCGAGGGGTCTAAGTCTACCACTAGCGGTGATTTCAGGTAGATTCAATTAATTGAAGGCATGCCAGTATTCTGCAGGAATCGCTTGGACTTTGTCGCTTAAATCCGGGTTTTTAATCGAAAATATTTGCGGGTTATGTTTCTTCATGAGGGCCAGCCCTGCCTGGATTGGCGGGAAAGTTTCAAAGTGTTCCATAAAGGCGCCTGAGGCATAAGCGCGCTTTAGGCCAATTTCTACTAATTCAGCTCTTTCCTTGTCATCAGGAGCTACGAAAAAGAAGCTATCAAACGGATAAGATAACAAAGCGGTTTCATTGATAATAATGTCTTCGCCGCCATTCTTGTGGGTAATGCGTTTATATACTAAATCAATTTCATCGAGACCATAGGTTACGCTTGTGAAACGGCCACGGAGTAACATGGGGAGTAATCGACTTCCCGGGCTTCTAACGATGGAAAACCCGGCGGCAGGGAAAATGATTGCCTCTG
>CAXBKT010000200.1:0-5531 GCA_963976155.1 uncultured Kordiimonadaceae bacterium
TGTGGTGCTGGCTGTATCGGGCATGGCCGCGCTAGCCAATACGTTGGGCGGTGCTTTTCTGCTTTTGAAGTATATGGCCGCCCTCTATCTTGTCTGGCTGGGTATAGGCCTTATACGTGGCAAGGCGGTCATGACCATGCCAGAGGGCGGCACAGGCAAAAGCCTGCTCGCCAGTCTGCTCAGCGGTTTGGCCATAACCCTGGGCGATATCAAAGCAATCTTTTTTATGCCAGCCTCTTCCCCTTGTTTGTTGATCTGACAGCTATCGGCGCTGCTGATCTGGTTACGATTGTGTTGGTCACGGTGGTGGCGGTGGGAGGCGTGAAGCTGGCGTATGCGTACGCGGCCAGCAGGTTGGTGTCGCTGACCAAGGGGGGGCGGTCTCAGGGACCAAGTGCAACACATGAGATAGAGTGTTGCGATGAAAACCTACACGCATTTAACCACTGATGAACGCGTCGTTCTGATGCTTATGCGAGACCAGGGATTGAGCCTGCGCTCAATCAGTCGCCACCTGGGCCGACATCCGAGCACGCTCAGCAGAGAGCTCAGGCGCAATGGCTCGGCCCGCCACTACGATGTCATCCAGGCCTGCGCTTTGGCGCGGGATAGACGCACAAAGTCCAGACGACCTCCGCGCTTGCTGCCAGGTAGCGAGCTTTTCCAAGTCGTGAATGAAATGCTCAAACGGGGCTGGTCTCCCCAACAAATCGCGTCCAGACTGAAGTATCAATGGCCTGACAGACCCGAGCTTCATGTGAGTCACGAGAGTATTTATCTGGCGATCTATGCCTATCCACGCGGCGAGTTGAAACGCCAACTAATCAGCTATCTGCGTCAGGGGCACGGTAAGCGTCGCCGCCGCACGGTAAGCCCTGGACGGCGTGAGCGCTATCCGGCAGACCTGAGCATTCACTTGCGGCCACCAGAGGTCGAGGATCGCCTTGTTCCGGGACACTGGGAGAGCGATCTGATCATGGGTGCCAGCAATAGATCGGCGGTGGCTACCATGGTCGAGCGCACCAGCCGCTTTGTTGTGCTAGCCAAGCTGGATGAGCCCACAGCTGAGTGCGCCGCTCAGGCGATCACCCGAGAAATGTCGCGTATGGCGCCCTCTCTACTGAAAACCATGACGCACGATCAAGGCAGTGAAATGGCCCGTCACCAAGATATAACGGCCAGCACTGGGCTGAAGATCTACTTCGCCGACCCTCATAGCCCTTGGCAGCGCGGCAGCAACGAAAATACCAATGGTTTACTGCGCCAATACTTGTCAAAAGGGTACTGATCTATCGGTGGTCAGCCAAGAGCGCCTTGATGAGATTGCCGAGCTGCTGAATACTCGTCCACGTCAGACGTTAGACTGGAGATTCCCGGTAGAAGTGCTTATTGAACATCTTCAGCTCTCGGTGAGCAACAACCTTGAGACCATTAACTAAGTGTTGCACTTCGATCCTGAGACCGCCGGGTTAAGTCGCAGCGCGCAGTTGAATGGACTGCTGGCAGTTTAATGGTGGGGGCTGGAGGGTACCTGATGGTGAAGGTATGACTGGCGATGTAAGCATCGGTAGTAGGATTGGAAGTAGGCAAAGGCCAAGGCCTGACCCTCATTGTTGAGTTCGGCTTTCTGTTCGTCGGAAAGCAAACTGGGAGCAAGCTGGGCTTCAGATAAACATTTCTAAACCCTGGAATTTGATCAGAGCAAAAAACCAGGTGGACCCCAAAGGACCAGAAGAGTTATGTTCATCTGATCCCCGATAGCCCCGCGGGATAGCAAACACAAAAGAAGTGACTAGGCGCTGTTACGCCGGTAGAGAACGCAAGGAGAGCGAAGCATGAAAACAGACTGGGACGATGCACCTGCGCGTGTAAAGACCAAGAAACGTAGAATCCCTGCCTTCAACGTAAGCATCATTGCAACTGCAATGGTGTTCGGAATAACTGCGTATCTAGCGAAGGACCAAAGCTGGGTACACGGTTGGCTGACAAAAAACTTTCCTAGCGAAGCGACCAAGAGGCAAGAGGTCGCACATCAGCCTGCACCCCAAATAAATAGCTCGCCTACAGCCGAAGATGTGTTTTGGCAGGAAATAGAGAACGAAAGAGATGCCACTGAGGTTGAGGCGCCGCCGCAGTTCAGGCAAACAGTATTCAACGACCAAAACTACAAGCCTAGAACCGACATCAATACAGTTCAGCTAAGACACGCCGTTCGAGCAGACCAGGAAGGGAGCAGAAGACGATCAGAGCATGCTAGACATGTCTCCAACAGTACGTTGAACGGGTCAAGCAATGCGAATTTTAGGTGGAGGGATGCTAGGGGCAGAGTAACCCAATGGAATACGTCTTACACATTCCAGAACAGCAAGATCGACAATACTACATTCTGCAGAAATTATGGTTCAGGCTCGATTGAATATCGAACTTGCAGAAAAGCAGCGCAGCAGTGGCTGAAAACACGTTGTGGAAACTCCAATAAAGTGCAAGATGAATGGCAAAGGATGTATTGCCTGGCTAGCAGCGGCTTCCGCACTTGAAGGTGAATAATACTCATCTGCCTCCAATTCATGCGCAGCATATGGTTTCAGACCTTGAAAATAAATCAAGCTTGCCAGAAGATTAGATAAGAGAAAAACAACAATGGACTTAAGAATCAAGCTAGAAAATCTGATGAAGGGTGACAAGCTTGAACCATTTATTAAGCATATAAGGTTCCCGCACTTCAAAAACTTAACTCCAAAACTAAAAATAGAGTTCAAGTATCCTATAACCGCATTAGTTGGGCCTAATGGTTCCAATAAAAGTTCAATCTTACGAGCAATAGCTTGTTGTCCACATTACGAAAACCTACAAGAGTATTGGTTCGAAACCGACGTCGACCCAATAGACGAAAGCGGTGGCAGGCCGCGCTACATTTATGGCTATTTAGATCAAACTTCCAAACAACTAGTAGAGGTTCTACAAACAAGAGTAAAGAGAGAGAGCCGGGCAGAAAACTGGGAGCCTTCAAGACCGATAATCGCGGACGATATGGCCCCCATGCCGAAGCTACGACCGGGAGCAAAAGTTCCTGGCAGGAGTTCAACTAGGTGGTCAGGCGTAAAAAAAACCGTAACACTTTTGGATTTTAGAAGCGAAATAAGCGCTTTTGATAAAATATTATATCATGGTGATGCTGTAGAAAAGCTAAGAAGAAAAAGAAGCAAAGACATACTAAGAAGTAGATCTAAGTTTTTGCGCCGTGTAATAGCTGAAAATTTAACATCACTCAGGCCGTTCAATGGCCAAGAAGAAAAAGTATTTTCAAACAAAATGCTTACAAAAGAAGAAACAGAAATAATTTCAGACATCACAGGGAAGAAATATTCAGAAATTAGATTGATCGAACATTCACTATTTGAAAACAGATCATATACAGCAATATTAAAATCTCAAGACCTTGTTTACAGTGAAGCATTTGCTGGCAGCGGCGAATTTGCTGTTGTGATGCTGGTAAGAAAAATCATATCTGCAGAAGAGAAAAGCTTAATAATATTAGATGAACCTGAAGTATCTCTGCACCCAGGAGCTCAGATCAAACTGATGGAATTTTTATCGCAGGAAACGATTAAAAAGCATCATCAGATAGTCATTGGCACACACTCTAAACTGATCATTGAAAGGCTACCTCCAGAAGCAATCGTGCTACTTCAGCTGGATCAAGCCACACATAAGGTGGTGGCGCAGTGTGACGTCAAGCCGACAGAAGCATTTTTTCACCTAGGGCAGCTCACAGAAAATAAGAAGAGAATATTTGTTGAAGATGTGTTGGCCTGCGAAATAATTAAGAAGGCATTACGGATTTTAGGCGCAGGACCACTGGACCAGTTCCAGATTACTTGGTATCCCGGAGGTGCTTCTTCAATCTTCTCTAGATGCATGACAAGTCTATTTCAGACAGGGGATGATAAATCTTTTTTCGTATTGGACGGCGATCAAAAGCCAGAAGATAAAATAATCCCCCCATTTCAAATAGCCGAGGCCGACCATAATAAGCTATTGGATCAGCTAGAAGCTTTTACAGGAATAAAACCCTCCAAGCTTGTTTTTGCACAAAGCGGAGGTGGTGATAAGAATACCGAAATAAAAAAGAAACAAACAGAAAGAGGATTTCTAGAATACATATTAGAAAGAACGAGGTTTCTACCTTCAAGTACTCCCGAAGACTTTATATGGGAAAACATGAAGAAAGACGCCAAGACAGCGAAGTGTGAAAACCTGCCAATCAAAGAAAGATATGTTATGCTTACGAGATTGGAGAAAGGGTTGATGGCGGATGAGGCTGTTGATGCAGCGGCCATACTTGAAACTCAAGTGCGTAGACTCGCTTCGATAAGTTCGGACAATATCTCAATTCTTAATCTAGCCGAAACGTTAAAGGAATTTGTAGAATAGCTCATGCAAATTGATGTTTTTGATTTCTTCTCTGGATGCGGCGGAACTAGCTGCGGATTTAGAGATGCTGGTTTCAATATAAAAATGGGGCTTGATATTGATCATGACTCAGCAGAAACCTTTCGTCTTAACTTTCCTACGGCAAAATTTATAGAAAATGACATACGGCGTATTATGCCGGAAGACATAGCCGACATTGTTAATAGATCAAACCCGATTCTATTCTGTGGGTGCGCCCCTTGCCAACCATTCTCAAAGCAAAATAGGCAGCAAAACAAGGACGATAAACGTTTAGATCTGCTAGATGAGTTTGGCAGATTTGTAAAATACTGGCTTCCTGAATTCGTATTTATCGAAAATGTACCTGGCATGCAGCATAAAGCTGCTAAAAGCGAAACATTTAATCGCTTTACAAAAATGCTTTCAGATCTCGGATATAATTACGAAACTAAAGTTGTTGATGCTCAATGGTACGGCGTTCCGCAAAAAAGAAGCCGGTTAATACTATCAGCCGCACTAAAACAAAATATCGAATTACCCATGCCAACTCACGGGAAAAAGTTGAAGCCTTTTTCTACGACTAGAGAATGGATTAGTAACCTGCCTGCTATAGAGCATGGAAAAGTGGACGCTGTAGATTTAGACCATTTTGCAATGAAGCTTTCCGATACGAACCTTAGTCGAATAAAAGCAACACCAGAGGGCGGCGGAAGGGAGCATTGGCCTGATCATCTCATATTACCATGTCACCGAGGATACACAGGGCATGTGGACGTCTATGGACGTATGAGCTGGGATAAACCTGCAGTTGGGCTTACGACTAAATGCACGAGCTATTCAAACGGTAGGTTTGGTCACCCTACACAAGACCGAGCGATCAGCTTACGAGAAGCTGCCTGCTTGCAAACCTTCCCTAGATCATTCAAGTTTTTGGGCTCAAGAACGTCTCGTGCAAGGCAGGTTGGTAATGCAGTACCGCCACTGATGGCTAAATGCGTGGGTCATTCGATAAAGAATGCTCTCCAAACGTAAGAATTGGGATGGTAATCCCCCCATTTTTAGCGGGGCTCAGAAGTAGAGTTAGGCCACCATGGCCA
>CAXBKT010000201.1:0-5482 GCA_963976155.1 uncultured Kordiimonadaceae bacterium
TCAGATGTACAAGCTGCTATTCCAGAAGAACTGTTTGAACATACGCTCTTGGAGTTTAGAGAACTCGATGGCTATGACATGGAGCATATGGGGCGCTTAAATACACCGCTTTATAAAGCTGCCAATGCCAATAAATATACGCCTATTACATGGAATGAGGCATTTGAAAAAACTGCCGAGAAATTCCGCACTACCAAGCCAGACAATACATTTTTCTATTCTTCTGGCCGCTCCTCCAATGAAGCTGGCTTTATCTTGCAACTGATGGCGCGTGCATACGGCACGAACAACGTTAACAACTGCTCCTACTATTGCCATCAAGCTACATCTGTCGCGTTGGGTTCTACAATCGGCACTGGTACAGCAACCGTTGAACTAGAAGACCTTCTAAAATGTGACATGATCTTTGTGATAGGCGCAAACCCGTCTAGTAATCACCCACGCTTTATTCACAAACTTGCCGCGTGTAGAGCTCGGGGCGGCGAAGTTGTTATGATCAACCCTGCAAAAGAACCCGGGCTAGTAAAGTTTGCTATTCCAAAAAGCGCAAAGTCTCTGATGACTGGCGGTGATGAAATTGCATCTGATTACTTGATGCCTAAAATTGGTACCGATGTCGCGCTCTTCAAAGGCATCGCTAAAGCGCTATTAGAAATGGGCGCGGAAAACAAAACCTTCATCCACGAACATGCAACAGATTTTGAAGCTTTCCGCGATGATATCACCAAAATTAGCTGGGAAGAAATCACCTCTGTCACTGATGTCAAAGAAACTGATATTCGCCGTGTAGCCAACCTCTACGCAAACTCTAAATCAACGGTCTTTGCGTGGGGCATGGGCATGACACATCATCTAAATGGTTGTGACAACGTGGAGTATATAGCAAACCTCGCTCTCTTGCGAGGCATGCTTGGCGAACCGGGCATGGGCCTCTTACCTCTTCGAGGCCATAGCAATGTGCAGGGTATTGGCACCATCGGTGTAAAGCCCGCTTTGCCGGAGGATGTGTTTGCAAAAATGGAGCAGGCATTTGATGTCAAACTGCCACGTAAAGCCGGTATGGACACCATTGCCTGCCTTGAAGCCGCTCACACACAAAAAATCGATGCAGCATTAATTATGGGTGGCAACCTCTATGCAGCCTCCCCCAATCTCACATGGGCGGAAGAAGCGCTAGGTAACATCGGCTTTAAGGTTTACCTGACAACCACCCTCAATGAGAGCCACTTTTACGGTCACGAAGGAAACGAAGCAATTATACTCCCTGTCACCGCCCGGGACGAGGAATGGCAACCAACCACCCAAGAGAGCATGTTCAATTTTGTGCGCTTATCAGACGGCGGCATCAACAGGCTCGACAACGTAAGGCCTGAGAGCGTCATTCTCTCCGAGCTCGCCAAACGTATAATGCCTAACAGTAAAATCCCGTTTGACGAATTCCAAAACCACAGCAAGGTCCGTGATGCTATTGCTAAAACAGTGCCCGGTCTCGCGGAGCTAGCAGATATTGATGTAGCGAAAAAAGAGTTCCACATTCAGGGCCGCGTTCTTCATAAAAAGGTTTTCAATACAGCCAATGGCAAAGTGTCCTTCCAAACACGCGCACTGCCCAAAGAAGAGGTTGCCCCCTTCACGCTGACTACTATCCGCAGCGAAGGTCAGTTCAATACTATCATCTATGAGCGCAATGACAGCTACAGACCAGCCAAAGACCGCTGGACCGTTATGATGAATGCAGAAGACATGTCCAACATTGGCCTAATCAGCGGCAGCAAAGCTAATATCAAAAACGCTAACGGTGTGATGGAAGCTGTAACGGTAGAAGCGTTTAACCTAGCGCGCGGCAGCGTGATGGCTTATTTCCCCGAAGCAAATATCTTAACAGCCACAACTATCGATGTTCGAAGTAAAACCCCAAACTTTAAATCCGTACCGGTTGAGGTTGAGGCCATATAAAAACCCGCCTTCAGCTTTAAACTAAAGGTGAGCTTCTAAACTCAGCCACTAACTTTTGGGCTCTGGTGGTGTCAGATAAAACTGATTCACATGTTTTACCCCGCTATGATCCATCGCCAAGTTTTCTACTAAGAAAGCGTCGAAGGCCGCTTGGTTATCCCATTCGGTAATGACCGTATATTCAGGGTTATAGTCATACCCAAAGGGCGAACGCCCGTCTGTCAATTCAATCTTCACCACGCCACCAGCATCCTTAGTTTTCTTTAAAAACTCCTGCTTAAAAGCGTTAAAAAGCATCGCATCTTTTTGCCAGTATGCGGTAAGCACCTGCATTTTATCGTAACTAACAGAAAAGGACTTATCTTCTGTCAGATGGTAATTTGTCATATCAAAAGTAGACCAAACATCGAGCCTTCTGGCATTTAAGTCTGGTACAGTTTCCAAAAGCTGTGCCAGCGCATCAGTTCTGTCTGCAAAATTACCCGGCCACCCACCAAAAACCAATACATCAGGGTAATAGTTCCCTTGTATTGGCCTACGCTTAATCGAAAACGCGGATAGGCTCTTGTAATCTAATGCTCTGGCTACCGATATTGCTGCTTGGGCATATGATTTAAGTGCTTCTTCAGAATTTGGGCGCCTCGTCAGAAACAGAAAGTCAATCACTTGCCCTTCTTCAAAGTAATAAGTCTTTTCGACAGCATCCGCGCCAACCATTGATGGGCTTATCATGACACTTAGCAACAGTATCAACATCTTCTTCATGGTTTTCATTTTAATCCTCCTTCATGGCCTCACATAAATCCGGCTAAGCATCCGCCACCGGTTGAGCACTATTAAAGCGGCCTACATACCAAAAAGAAGGGCTGACACCTCACAGTAGGTGTGCAAATATGCACAGCATGAACTGGGACGACCTGAGAATTTTAGAATGCTGTGCTAGAACCGGCTCTTTTGCAAAGGCTTCCCATGAACTTGGCCTTAGCCACAGCTCCATTTCTCGCAGAATGACGCAGTTAGAAAACACAATCAAAATCACGTTACTGCACAGAACGCCAAGTGGAATCACTTTAACCAATGCCGGCCTGTCCATATACGCACAAGCCAATGACATGGCGAAAGCAGCACTGGCTGTCAAAAACACCACTGAGAACACTGCCACGCTTTCCGGCACCATTCGTTTTGAAACGGTGGACTCCACTGCCTTCAATCTAATGTCTTCGCTAAAGGAATTTACTCGGCTTCACCCTGAAGTCGAACTCGACCTTCGGTTAAACCAAGAAATGGTTGATCTGGACCGAGGAGATGCAGACGTTGTGTTACGCGCAACAAACACGCCCACTGAAAATTATGTTGGCCATCATGTGGCTGATCATGCTTTTGGTATTTTTGGTGCCGCCGATCTAGTAAACCAATACCCGGTTGGCACACCACTCAATGAGCTACCTTGGGTACTATGGGGAAATAATTGGACGGACAGTTGGATGGAACAGTTAGGGCTGAACCCACGTGTCGTCATGCGAGTGAATACTGCTTTTGGTATGGTACGCGCGATGCGCGAAGGCATTGGCATAGGGCATATGGCTTGCTACGCCGTTGCACAAGATGATCGGTTTCTATGCCTGCAGGCACCCAACCCAAACTGGAACCTGCAGATTTGGTTACTCGCCCACCACAGCATGCGCCGCAACCAACGAGTTCGTACTTTTATCAAGTTTCTTAGAGGGAAAATAAGCAAAGAAAGGTCGCTAATCGAAGGTAAAGTTGGTAGCGCAACCAGACCCCTTAATTTGCCATTTCATTAAGCCGTTAAGGACTAGTTTTCTGTCGATCGGAGTGCCAACCAATAAGATCATCAATTTGCAAAAGGTCAGTTAATTCCTTGATAAGCGATACTTGTCGGTTACGATATTCATATCCGCTACACCCATAATAGTGCATGATTTCAAGGTCGTGATTTGCCGTTTTTAGGCTACCGCGCACAGTCTTTGCGTCTGTATGCCGACGCGGACATTGCAGCGGATCAACCAACTCTGTTTCGGGCAAACGTTCAATTAAACGCACCGCATCCTCGAATACGCCCGCACTCAGTTGACGCCTTTCCCGGCCTATTACCCTCACAAAACGATCACCCACATAAGTAAGGCTGCCATTTTGATTAAGCGTTACAGAAAACACAGGACATGTACCAAAGCATGGGCCATAGCTAAGATCCAGTTCCCCGAAACGCTGTTGAAAATCTGTAGGCAGACTTTCCACGCCACCACAAGACACCACTACAAAAGCGAGGATCATTGCAAAATATCGTTTCATGTATTCTCCTGCGGACTATGAACGAGAAGATATCACCTGTAAATGAACAGCTAATGAAGCAAAGCCTCATATATATTCATTCTAATTTTTGCCACACTCTTACGTGACATTGTCGACTTAATCATATGCACCATCAGGAGACCCCGTGAAATTCTTTTCTGTATTATTTTTCATTGTCATAACAGGGTCTACTCACCTTGCGGCCGATACGACAATACCACCTAAATTAGCCTTCCAGGAACGCGAAGGCGTACAGTTCACTAAACTGCATGAGAAGGTCTGGATGCACACAACCTATGAGACAATTGAAGGGTGGGGCACCTTTCAATCAAACGGGTTAATCATCCTTACTGATAACACCGCTGTACTTGTCGATACTGCATGGAACAATGAGCAAACAAACGTAATTTTATCCTGGGTACATGACGTCTTCGGAACACCCGTTACATCTGCAGTATTTACCCACGCGCACAATGACAAAATGGGTGGTGTACAAGCGGTTAAAGATATTGGTGCTGCAACCTATGCACACCCACAATCCAACGTCCTCGCACCCAGCGAAGGAGTAGTACCGGCGGAATTTGACCTTGTAATATCAAAAACAGGATCAGCCAGCATCCCAAATGGGCGCCCCAAATCCAATCTGGCGGACCTTGAAATATTCTATGCGGGAGCGGCACATACCGTTGACAATATTGTCTTAAAGGTTACGGGTACCGACATCCTTTTTGGTGGCTGCTTAATCCGCCAGGGAGGGTCTACTTCTCTGGGTTACACCGGGGATGCCTCCATACCCGATTGGCCCGCTACCATAGACAAAATTAGTAAACGTTTCCCTGCAGCCAAGATAGTAATACCCAGCCACGGCCCACCAGCAGGCAGGGAATTGATTTCATTGACGGCACAGTTGGCTCAAAAAGCCCAATAGAAAGTCAACGAACAACAATGTTACGCGTCACTACTCCCGTGTTACCCGTTTCAGTCTGGTAGGCATAAAAAGTTGCCGTATAACTGCCCTTGGTTACAGGGACAGTTGCAACAAAATGACTAGTCTCACCCGAAAAAGCCATTGACACTTCTGTTGTGATACCGTCTTTTTCAAGGATGGCCATAATTTCCATCTGATCAGAACCCCACATGCCGCCCGGACTTGTTGGGCAACCACACATCATGCGAACTTTAACGTGCCATTTGAGGGGACCTGCCACTACTT
>CAXBKT010000202.1:0-5411 GCA_963976155.1 uncultured Kordiimonadaceae bacterium
GAAGACAGTGGTTAAACGCCTTTATGAAACCGACAATGAGGATTACCGCTTTGGCAGGGCAGGCTTTACGGCTGCGCATGATCCAAGCCTTAAACCTCACTTTTGTAAAACCCCGGAGTCCGTCTTCATTGGCTTTATGGGGAAGCGCCCGCTTTACTGGAACGGCATGGGCGGCCTCCTGCTTGTTGCAGGCGCACGGGGCGGCAAGCTCAAGGATATCCTTGGCTATAATATCTTGGACGGCATGTGCGACATGACCTTGCTGATCCTTGACCAGAAAGGCGAGCTTGCTGCTATCAGCCAGAACCAGACAAAATCTGGCAAACACTGTATTTACTGGAACCCGCTGGGCATTAGCGGTATGCCCCGTCACCATATTAATCCTGTCAGCTATATTCGTGCTGATAGCCCCACGCTTGTGGCAGACGTAAAAGTCTTTGCCGAGAATATGATTAGCATTACAGGTTCGGCCAATGGTGACTTTTTTGAGCGCCGCGGGCGTGAGTTCTTGGAGGCTGTGGCACTCACTATTGTCAAAATGGACGGTGTTCTCACCTTGCCGCGTCTCTATCACTTTTTAAACCTGATCCCCGGCGGCACAGATGCATGGCTTGATTTTGCCTTTGAGATGCATGAAAGCGGCTTTGAAATCTCGCGCCGCATTGAAGAAGAAATCGCGCAAAGCCGCAACAATGAAGGCGGTGGCTTGCGCGGGATACTTGGCGAGATTTTTAAATCCTTCGCCGCGCTGTCTGACCCAGCCCTAATGGACTCTGTATCGCCACCTTATGACTTCTCGCTTGAAGACCTCTCATCAAGCACACAAAAATATAACCTCTATATGATGCCGCCAGCCGAATTTATCGAGAGCTGGGGGCCGATGATCAAAGCCCTCTTTGTCGGTGCCATGATCTATAAATCACGCGCACCGTCTGCGCCGCGCCAGACATGGATACTGGATGAGCTTGCCCAGATCGCCAGCGGCGGCTTCCCTCTTGCGGTCAAGCTTTTTACTTACGGTGCAGGGATCGGTATAAGACCGTGGGCTGTTGTGCAAGCAAGCGCACAAATGAATGCACTCGGGCCGAATGCTGAGACCATCATTACATCATCCGCAGCCGTGCGCAGTTACTTTGCCATCCGCGACCTTAAATCAGCCGAAACACTCTCGCGCATGATTGGCACAGAGAGCCTTGAGTTTAACGAGACACTTAAGCAGTCACAGGCGCTGGTCAACAAACAGCAAATCATACGCGATGTGTTTGGTGGCGGTGATCCGCTTGAGCTGGCGCGGCGGCATGCGCACCAGAAGATGGCTGCCCGACACCGCAGCATGACAGGGCGGCCTTTGCGCTCGCCAGACGAGCTTTTAAACACGCCTGATGGCAAGCAATATATCTTTATGGACGGTGTACCGCTGCCGCTGTTTGCAGATCGCCGTGCGTATTTTGAGGAGCGCTCCCTTGCGGGGCGCTTTCATCCTAATCCATACCACCCGCCTATTGATCGCGTACGCGTAAAGACCCTGTTTGGTCACCGCTGGCGCAATATTATCACCGAACCTGTACCTGCAAAATATGAAGCCTATCCGCAATATGCAGGTGGCACATGGTCTTATGTGAAGGGGTGTAAATGATGAAACCTCAAGCACAGCGCTCAACATCATCTTTTGCCAGTGAGAAAGGCCATACGCTGCCCAGCTCCCGCCCACAGATGGATACGCGCAAAGGGCAAGCGAAAACAGCCTTTAACCAGAGCCGCGACCCATCCAGCGCGCAGCAGGGCAAGGCTGCACGGCGCGAGAGTTTTATGGTGAAGCGGCAACAGCCCAAGCCAACGCTCAGGCCTGCGCCGCATTTGTCACGCGGCGCGGACGCTGCGGCCTTTAACGCCGCATGGCAGGCCGAAAAGAAAGCCGTGAAAACGCCTGAGCACCTGACGCCCCACCATACAGTTAAAGCGCAAACCAAAGAAAACTGTAGAGCAGTCTTCAAGGTCGCCCGCCGTGCAGCGGCTCCAACTCAAAGACGTAACCACACACGATAAGGAGAACTCTCATGACAACATATGATCAAAGCCAGCCAGCACAAAACCAGCAACAAATGCCAGCAGGGCAAACCCCAGCCCAGCAACCAAGCCAAACGCAAGGACCGGAAGATACCCTGCGCGATGGCAACCTTAAGGCCACCATCTGGCGGCAACAAGGAAAGGAACGGGATTTCTTCACAACCAGCTTCGCCAAAACCTATACGGATAAGGAGGGCAATCTCAAGGATACGCAAAATTTTGGCAAGAAAGACTTGCTGGGCATTGGTGAACTGGCAAGGCGCTCCAATACCCGCGTCAGCGAACTGGACAGGGAAGCGTTCCGGCGACAGCGCAGTCAAGGCGCTGCACAGCAACGCACACAAACACGCTCCCGCGGTCAGTAGAGGGGAAACTAGAGACTGTGTGCGGCCTCAAAACACGCCGCACACAGGGGTATGTTCTGAAACAAAAATCGCGCCCCTTTCTTGAAAAATCATGACATTTATAGTTTAAATGTTCTTGTTATGTTCTTTTCAGGAAAGGGAGAAGATGAACATGAAGTGAAAACGATAAAAATAGAGGTGTAGAGATGGCTGAGAAGGTGGCTGGCAGTGATGGTGATTTATATGAAGTTGTTGCAACAGCCCTTAGCCACGGCGACCCTCTGGACAGTATAGATGTTTCTGAGTTTGATCACCTTCTCGAAACATCCGGTATGAGCGCGGCAGAACGTCATGACTATCTGCAAGACACATGGAACACCGTTGTAGCCTTAATTGACTTTCACTGGAAACACCATGCCATTCAGCTTGCCTTAAAAGACAGTGGAAAACTCACCAAAATCGACTCTGAGTGCGATATTCCGAGTGATGGTATGATACAGTCAAAGGATAAAAATCTAACAAAAGAATATAAGAAAGCCGCGCAGTAGCGGCAGCGAGGAGTCACCCTATGCCAAGAGATTCAGTCCCACAGTTCATGTCTGAACAAGAGTTAAAAGCTTTACCTTCTAACGCAAAGCTTGCAATCATTTATTGCCGGATTTCTGATCCCGGACAAACGGGACTTGGCTCGCAGGAACAGCGCTGTAATCAATATGCAGCCGCTAAAGAATACGCTGTTGTGGGCACCGTGCATGACAGTGTGACAGGCGGCGGTGACTTTCTAAAACGCGAGGGCATGGTTGCACTCCTCAAATTTATGGACACGTACCCTGAACGTAATTTTATTGTAATTTTTGACGATCTGAAACGCTATGCGCGGGATACCGAATTCCACCTTCACCTGCGCCGGGTCATGCTTGAGCGCGGCGCTATCCGGGAATGCCTGAACTTCAATTTTGAAGATTCACCAGAAGGTGTGTTTAACGAAACAATCAATGCTGCTGCCGGACAGCTGGAACGCCAGACCAATGCCCGTCAATCACGGCAAAAGAAAATCGCTCGCCTGCAAGATGGCTATGCCATCTATAACCATCCCCCCATTGGTTATAAGTTCGTCAAACAAACAGGGGCCAAAAAGAACAAGGTGCTCATCAGGGACGAGCCTTATGCTTCTATCGTGCAGGAAGCCCTTGAAGGTTTTGCATCGGGCAGGTTTTCCTCACAATCAGAGTTAACCCGCTGGCTGGAAGCACACCCTATGTTTCCCAAGCACACATCCACGGGCGGTGTACGCCAGCAAAGGGTCAATGATATGCTCACGCAGTATATGTATGCGGGCTATGTCAGTTCACTGCAACTGGGTGTGCCTCTCACGCCTGCAAAGCACAGACCACTGGTCTCAAAAGCCACGTTTGAGAAGATACAAAAGCGACTGAATGGCACTGGCTATGCGCCAGCGCGTAAAGATATACACCGGGACTTTGTATTACGCGGCGCGGTAGCCTGCGGGTGCTGCGGCAATAATTTGCGCAGCGGTTGGACCAAAGGCAACACCAAGAAATACGCCTATTATCTGTGTCAGACCAAGGGCTGTGACCTGTACGGCAAATCCATTGCCCGTGCCAAGCTTGAAGAAGACTTTGGAAAGCTCCTTGCTACCGTTCAGCCTAATGAAAACATGGCTAAATTGGTGATTGGCATGTTCAAAAAATACTGGAACATGAAAGTCGAGCAGGCCAAAACCCATACGGAAGTTATTAAGGCTGAGATAAAAGATGCTGAGCTGCAAATCAGCAAACTGGTAGACCGGATTGTCAACACGACAAATGATCGGGCCGTTGCTGCACTGGAAGACCGCATTGGCGAACTAGAAAAACAGAAGCTGATTCTGGCTGAAAAAGTACAAGAAACCACCGCACCACAGCCAACCTTCAATGAAAAACTAGAACTTTCTCTAAAGTTCTTCGCAAACCCTTATAAACTCTGGGATTCCGGCAAGTTCGAACTGCGTAGATTAGTGCTGAAACTGGTGTTTAAGGAGCCTGTTCGCTACTGTAAAAAACAGGGAACTAGAACTCCTGCAACATCGTTACCTTTCAACGTCTTAGGAGGAAATATGGCTGAAATTTCAGCGCAAATGTTAGATGGTGCTGCCGAGAGGAATTGAACCTCCGGCCTCTCCCTTACCAAGGGAGTGCTCTACCCCTGAGCTACGGCAGCATCCTGTAGGGCGTGAAAATCGCCATATGTAGGGCGCTCTATTGCCACACAGCCTACACTGATGCAAGAAAAACCGTTATCCCAAACACAATAATCAAGGCCGCCAAGCCACGCGTGCATTTTCTTGTTGAATTTTACGGCGTACGGCTGCACCTTGCGGGCCATGAATGATGTTAAACACAATAAAAAACCAGTGGAAAAGCTGAAGTCCGAAGAAAAACAGGCCCGGCTCGCGGAAGCTTTGCGGCAGAACCTGCGCCGCCGCAAAGAGCAATCTCGCGAAAAGAAAACCACCAACGAATAGGTCGACAAATGGTCGGCGCTGTCGCTTCATTCTTTCCTCCTACCCACATTCTGACACAACCGCACACTTACCTACTTGCCTGAAAGCGCTGTCTCGCGTACAAATCCTGCGTTTGCGGCGTTAAATTCGCGGCATATTATTATTTATTTCTACGGGGGGAGAGACCACCATGGCAGTTATGTCCGATAAATGGATTCGCGAAGTGTCACAGCAACACGGCATGATCGAACCCTTTGTGGATGGCCAGGTGCGCGACGGCAACATTTCATATGGCCTATCGTCCTATGGGTATGATGCCCGCGTTGCGCCCGAATTTAAAATCTTCACCAACATTGACGGCGCGGTTGTTGACCCAAAAGACTTTTCGCCAAAAAGCTTTGTCGACCGGGACACGGATGTTTGCATCATCCCGCCAAACAGCTTTGCGCTTGCACGTACTGTTGAGTATTTCCGCATCCCAAAAGATGTACTGGTGA
>CAXBKT010000203.1:0-5390 GCA_963976155.1 uncultured Kordiimonadaceae bacterium
AAATACTTTGGAAATTACTGCCGTGTTATATCCTGACTGGGCAAGCTGTAATGCGGCACGCATTCCGGAACCGCCGCCACCGACAATTACTGCATCAAAGGAAAGTGTTCTGAGTTTAGCCACGGATCAAATACTCCATAAAATCAGGATGCACCATACAAAGTAGATAAAGAGCACGATGAGGCACACAAGTTCAAACAGGAAACGTACTATACCGGCGCTGCCGCCAAGCATCTTCGGGGTAAGGTAATCGGTTGCGATAGTCCACATGCCTATCCAGGCATGAGCACAAAGGGACAGCAGGGCAATGAGGCTGCCAATGCGCATGGCATTTCCTGAAAACAGCGCCTGCCAGTCCTCATACTGCATATCCGGCGTTGTGGCGAATACATAAACAAGAAACAATATATATAGAAGCAGGAAGACTGCTGATACCCGCTGCACGACCCAGTCATATAAACCGCTGCGGCCGAAACTTGTGACATTGGTTACCATATCCAGACCCCCAGAGCGATAATCAGCAGCAGACTGATTGCGATAGTAATTTTAGCCCCCCGCGGGCCGGCTTCCTTGCTTTCACCAATACCGAAATCCATCAGCAAATGTTTGATACCGGCTACCATGTGGTATGCCAGGGCAGAAAGAATGCCCCAGATAATAAATTTTACCAGTGGTGATGTTGCCAGAGCCTGCACCTGACTGAAGCCTTCCTCGCTACTGAGGGACATATCGAACAGCCAGAGCAGAATTGCGACACCGACAAAAACGATGACTCCCGAAATCCGGTGAGTAATGGAAGTATAGGCTGCCAGGGGCAAATGTATGGATGAAATATCCAGATTAACCGGTCGTTTGTCTTTCACAAGTCAAGATCCTCAAAAGCCAAATCATGTTATCAGTTTTTTGCAATTTGATAGTTTTTCCCTATCATAACCGCCTGAGCAGTAAAATGTGTGCATATTAGTCGCTTCGAGCCCTTTAAGCAACCGGCTTCAACGCTTTTTTGGAATTTTACCCGGGTACGCTAAAATAGCCTAAAAAGCACTGAATAAGCCTGTTTTCCGGCCTCTGAATTTGACAATTTGCCTGCCAGAAGCTAGTGTGCATCTTCCGTCACGGTGTGCTCTAAAGAGCATACTATTCACAGAACTTTTATTTCTCTTAACAGGAGTTCCTATGGCTGAGAAAAAAGCTCAGTTGTCAGTCGATGGCATGAATGAGACCCTTGACTTACCCGTCTATGAGGGGTCAACCGGAGCAGATGTAATAGATGTAAGCAGTTTGGCAGGAAAAGGAATATTCACTTTTGACCCGGGCTTCATGTCCACAGCCTCCTGCGAATCAAAGATCACTTATATTGATGGTGGCAAGGGCGAACTTCAGTACCGCGGGTATCCAATTGAGCAGTTAGCGGAAAAAAGCGATTATATGGAAGTCTGTTATCTTCTCCTTTATGGCGAGCTTCCAACCAAAGCGGAAAAAGATAAATTCGTGAACGACATCACACACCACACAATGGTGCACGAACAACTTCACCGTTTCTTCTCAGGCTTTCGTCGTGATGCACACCCAATGGCCATTATGGTTGGTGTCGTGGGCGCGCTTGCGGCTTTCTATCATGATAGTACGGATATTAATGACCCACACCAGCGTATGGTTGCAAGCTACCGCCTGATTGCGAAAATTCCAACGATTGCTGCCATGGCCTATAAATATTCTGTGGGTCAACCGTTTGTATATCCAAGTAATGAGCTTTCATACGCAGGTAACTTCCTAAATATGATGTTCTCAGTACCAGCTACAGAATATAAAGTGAGCCCCACGCTAGAAAAAGCAATGGACCTTATTTTCATTCTGCATGCTGACCATGAACAAAATGCCTCCACATCCACAGTGCGTTTGGCAGGTTCTTCTGGCGCTAATCCTTTTGCATGTATTGCTGCTGGTATTGCTTGTTTATGGGGCCCCGCTCATGGCGGAGCTAATGAAGCCTGCCTGAACATGCTTGAAGAAATTGGTACCGTGGATCGTATTCCTGAGTTTGTGGCTCGAGCCAAAGACAAAAGCGACCCATTCCGTTTGATGGGTTTTGGTCACCGCGTTTACAAAAACTTTGACCCTCGTGCGACAGTAATGCGCGATACGGCACACCAAGTTCTTGCTGAACTGGGTGTTGATGATCCGCTTTTCGATGTAGCTATGGAGCTTGAAAAAATTGCTCTTGAAGACGAGTATTTTGTTGCCAAGAAACTATATCCAAATGTTGATTTCTATTCTGGTATTATCCTGCGGGCGATGGGCTTCCCAACAAGCATGTTTACTGTGCTCTTTGCTCTTGCTCGTACATCAGGCTGGATATCACAGTGGAAAGAAATGGTTGAAGATCCAACACAGAAAATTGGGCGCCCACGCCAATTATTCACTGGCTCACCAAAGCGCGACTATATTCCGGTCGAAAACCGCTAATACGTCCAATATTAAATAATAAAAAAGCCGGTTTAATACCGGCTTTTTCTTTGATTTAGTTTTGATAATTAGATTCTGCACCTAGGTATAAAAAAGCCCCCACAATTTAGTGGAGGCTTCCCACGTTCTTGTTATTTATAGTCTATTCCGCAGCAAGCATAGCTGTCAGTGTTGCTTGTGCAGCAAGTTCGCCGTCAACAGTTGCAACACCTTCAAATTTCCAAACTCTAGCTTTACGATCACCACGCAACTTGGTGAGCTTCATATGAAGTACATCACCAGGGCCTACTTGACGTCGGAACTTTGCCCCATCAATCCCCATGAAATATACGACTTTACCTTTCGCATCATCACCCAGATAATCTATTGCAAGCACACCGGCTGTTTGGGCCATGGCCTCCAAGATAAGCACCCCTGGCATAACCGGCTTCTGCGGGAAATGTCCTGGGAAAAAAGGCTCGTTTATAGTGACATTCTTAACGCCAACAGCACTTACGCCCTGCTCCACGTCAATAATTTTATCGACTAGTAGGAAGGGATACCGGTGCGGGATCGCTTCCATAATACCAGCTATGTCAATTGTGCTCATTGGTACAAACTCAATTTTCTACTTAATTACCAGTAGCTTCAGCAGCTGGTGCAGCAGCTGGCTGAGTTTGCGGTAATTTTGTGAGCGTTACAGACGGCAGTTCACCATCCAACATTTCAATAAACTCAGTTGTAACATCAAGTCCTGCTGCACTACCCATTACAAGGCGCTTAGGCAAGATAACCTGTGCTTTCTGATCTTTTAAAATCTGGCGGATAACTGGTTGACGAGCCCGCTCTACTTGAACAAGTGCTTCCTGACGCAATTGGTCAAAAGTATACTCAAGATACTGAAGCTCTTGTTGAAAACGAACATATGTTTGCTCAAGCGTCCGCTTTTCTTCTTCATACTTATCGTTTCCGATAATTGATTTACGTTTTTCAAGATCAGCAAGCTGCTGCTCTACTTGTCCGCCACGCGCAATGAATTGACGGCGCTGAACAATCTGCTCACGAACTTCGTTTGTTTGCAAATTGAAGTCTTTATAAGACGCAGCTTCACGCTCAACACGCTCATTATCAACGATCAATATCTGGGCTGATCCAGCGAATGTCAGGCCCATTGCAGCAACAATACCTGCAACCGCGTATTTAAGTGTTTTACTAAGTGTCATCGTTCTATCCCATTTCCCTATGAGTATTTTAGAATGTCGTACCTACATTAAACTGTAGGGTCTGCGGCCGGTCGCCAAGCTGTTGCTTGAGCACCTTAGCCAAATCAATTCGGAATGGCCCAAATGGCGACTGCCAAGAAAAACCAACGCCAATTGCGATGCGCGGGCTAATAGAATCACCAGCCAAGCAATTAGTATCATGTCCAAATGCAAGTGTAGGGTCGTCAACAGATGCGGCTGTAAATTCATTATACTCTGCCAGTCCGAACGTACATTTTGTTAGCGTATCATTTTCTGAGCGCCATAAAGAGCCCACATCCAAAAATGCTGATGCATTAATCCCGCTCTCGAGAGCCATATCACCAAGCGGGAAGAACAACTCACCACGCCCAATATAAAAGGCTGTACCACCAAGTGAACCACGAGAACTATTAGCGCCGCCATTGAAACTACGAGGACCAATACCTGAAGTATTGAAACCACGAATACGCGGACCGCCAATATAAAACTTATCGTTCAACAGGATATCATCGCCTAGCCCAGTAATGAGACCAGCTTCACCACCAATACGGAAGGTCCAACCCTGCCACGGCGTCCAATAGTTATCAAAGTTGATACGATTACGAAGATACTTCACGTCACCACCAACACCCGCAAAGTCTTGGTGGAAGTAAAAACTATGGCCACGTGTCGGACGGATAACGCTATTACGTGTATCAAACCCGATTGAGTAACCAAGAATAGATTGGAAGCGTTTACCAAGTGACTCCACGGTAGCCTGCCCTAGACTTGCTAGTTGCATTTCTTCAATACTTGTAGTGCCACTACTATCTACGTCAAAATCTTCAACGGTAACGTCACCGTCACCGTTACGATCATAAGCATCCAAAACCAGTTGGTCGTTCGCGTCATTATCGTCACTAAGGAAGCTACGCTGTCTTGACAGGAATGTGTCAAAGAAACCTGAACCACCGACATTCGTAATGATTGATTCCGGCGTAGTCACATCATCCTGGCGCAGTGTATATCTCGTGGAAAGCGTCCAATATTCATTGATTGCCATACCTGCACGAAGCGAGAAACCAAGAGATTTTGTGTTAAAATAAGACCCAAAACTTGAGCTATCTACTTTACGCGCAAATATATCAAAGCCAGCAGCAATACGTCGTCCGAGGAAATATGGCTCTGTGAAGCCCAAGTCAATTTCCTGACGGTTGCCCGACATACGCAAACCAAGCCTCAAGTCTTGGCCCTTACCGCGGAAATTTCGCTGCCTTATAGAGAAATCAAAGATAAAGTTTTCCAAACTAGAGAAGCCAGCACCAACATTCAGCTCACCTGTGGACGTCTCTTCAACAGCAACATCAAGCACAATCCGGTCCGGTTCAGAACCCTGAATTTGCTCAATTTCAGCTTCGCGGAAAAAGTTCAAACGCTTAAGGCGGTTTTCAGAACGTGTAACCAAAGCTGAGTTAAAGGCATCACCCTCTTGAAGGCGGAACTCTCGGCGTACAACACGGTCTAGAGTTGTCACATTACCTTTAATATTAATGCGTTCTACATACACACGCGGAGCATCAAGCACTTTAAAAGTAATGGAAATTGTCCGCGCGTCACGGTCACGATCAATTTGTGGGCGTACATCAACGAAGGCATACCCAAGCAATCCTGCAGCATTTGTCAGCGATTCAATCGTGTTTTCAATTGCTTCTGCACTGTAAA